>NZ_JBQQBW010000192.1:0-6470 GCF_052245415.1 Streptomyces sp. 8N706
CGGGAGCGGGGCGGCCCCTCGACGCTCTCGCACACGGCAGACCCCGGGCAGGCCGCGGACGGTCCGACCGGGGGGCGGGCACCTCCCGGACCGAGCCCGGGTCGTCGACGAGGCAGGTCCGTGACGACCGAGGCCCCTACTGGCCTCCCGACTTCGAACGAGCCTTGAAGGCCGCCTTCCGCGCCTCCTTGGCGAGCCTCTTGTCCGGGTGCAACTGCCCCATCGCCTCCAGGACTTCCGCCGTCGCCGGGTGGTCCACGCGCCACGCCGCGTCGAAGAATCCGCTGTGCTGTCCCACGACCCCCTCGACCAGGTCCCGCAGCTCGGCCGTGTCGTCGACACTGCCGAGCTGGGCCGCGATGGTGTCGATCGTCAGCCAGAACACCATGTCCTGAGGCGGGGGCGGCACGTCCGTGACACCCCGCTCGGCGAGCCCCACCCGCGCGAGTCCGCCGAGGTGACGGTCGTCCAGCACCTCGCGGAGGGCGGGCCCCGCATCCGGGCCGACCAGCAGGAGGGCCTGCTGGCACGCGAGCCGCCGCTTCGGTGCGCTGTCGTCGTCGCCGCGCGCCGCCGCCAGCAGCTCACGGGCGCCATCGGCGGGCTCGCGCCGGGCCAGCCACTGCTCGAGTTCGCCCTGCGCGGCGGCTTCCGGATAGCCGGGCAGCCGGTCGAGCAGGACATCGGCGCCCTTGTCGGCGAGGTCGCCGACCGCCGGGGCGTCGACTCCGGACTCGAGCATCCGGGCCCGTACGCCGTACACGCCGAGCGGAGTGAGCCGCACCATGCCATAGCGCGAGACGTCCTCCTCCTCGGGCGGCAGGGCGTCCTCCTGCCCGGCCGCGCCCTCCGTGTACAGCTCCTCGATCAGTGCCTCGTCCACCGGCTGGTAGTCGACGAGGCCGATGGGGGCGAGCAGCCGGAACTGGTCGTCGAGCCGCATCATCGCCGCGGAGACCTCCTCGAGGACCTCGTCCGTGGGCTCGTCCATCTCATCGGGCACGATCACCGACGCGGCGAGGGCGGGCAGCGGCACGGCGCGCTCGCCGGAGCTGTCGTCGAGGACGGTCAGGAGATACAGATTGCCCAGCACGCTGTCGAGGAAGTCGGCCTCCTCCTCCGGGTCCCAGTCCAGCTGGTCGAGGTCCAGCTCACCGCCTTCGCCGACGCTCTCCACGATGTCGCCGATATCGGGCACGGTGGCGTCGTCGAGCACCGTGTCGAGCCCGCCCAGCCAGAGTTCCAGAACGTCGTGGGGGCTTCCGGAAGTGATGAGCGCCGCACCCTCGCCGGGGGTCGCGGTCGCGGCCGCGCCGTCCTCCGCGCCGGGGCCGTCCCCGGCGTCGTCCTCCCGGTCCTCCTCGATCTCCACCAACCCGGTGTCGACCGCCAGCTGCCAGGCCTCGCCGGCGTACATGGCGCCGTGTTCCTCCTCGGTGAGGCCGAGGTGGGCCACCGCTTCCCGGAGCCCCGCGTCGAGGAGTTCGCCGCCCGCTCCCACCGGGGTCCGCGGCGCGGCCCAGCGCGCGAGCCGTATGGCGCGGGCGAAGAGCGGCGCGGCGAGGGCATCCCGGGCCAGCTCCGCCTCGGAGGGCAGGCGCACCGGCGGCATGGTGGGGCGGTCTCCGGACATCAGTGGCTTCTCCTCGGGGACGCGGGTCGGGCGCTGCCCAAGCGTAGACGGATATGGCCCCATGCCACCCGGTTCATGTACCTGACAGGTGCCGTACATCGGCCATCTCTTGACAACTCCCTTGGGAACACACGACATTGACGCGCGTAGAGCACGCCCTCGCCACCCCTCACCCCTCCGGAGACCGTGATGCCCGCTGATCCCATCCGCAGACCGGCGACATGCGCCGCCCTCATCGCCGGCGCGATGGCGACCGGTCTGCTCGCCGGACCCCAGCCCGCGGTGGCCGCCGAGGTCCGTATCCACGACATCCAGGGCGGCACCCGGATATCCCCGCTCGCGGGCCGCACGGTGACCGGCATACCCGGCACCGTCACCGCCGTCCGCGCCTTCGGTTCCGCGCGCGGCTTCTGGGTCCAGGACCCCGATCCCGACCGGGACCGGGCGACGAGCGAGGGCCTCTTCGTCTTCACCGGCTCCAGTACACCGACGGTGGCGGTGGGCGACTCGGTGCGGGTGTCCGGCACAGTCAGCGAGTACTACCCCGGCGAGGCCTCGGCGGGCCTGCAGTCGGTCACCGAGATCGTCCGGCCCGAGTGGACCGTGGTCTCGTCCGGCAACCCGTTGCCCGCGGCGTTCCGCCTCACCCCCTCGACGGTGCCCGATCGTTACGCCCCGCAGGCCGCCGACGGCGGCAGCGCCGGTATCGAAACCCTGCCGCTGCGCCCGCACCGCTACGCCCTCGACCGGTACGAGTCCCTGGAGGGCATGCTCACCGAGGTCACCGACGCCCCGGTGGTCGGCCCGACCAGCGAGCACAACGAGCTCTGGGTGACGGCCGAGCCGCACCGGAACCGTACGGCGCGCGGCGGCACCCTCTACGCCTCCTACCGCGACCAGAACGGCGGCCGGGTGAAGGTCGCCTCGCTCATCCCCTTCGCGGAGCGGCCGTTCCCGCGGGCGGACGTCGGCGACCGGCTCACCGGTACCACGGCGGGCCCGCTGGACTACGACCAGTTCGGCGGCTATGAGCTCCAGGCGACCACACTGGGCGCGCTGCGCGACAACGGGCTGCGGCGGGAGACGACCCGTAAGCAGTCGGCGTCCGAGCTGTCCGTCGCGACCTACAACGTGGAGAACCTCTCCCCCAAGGACTCCGCGGCCAAGTTCGGCCGCCTCGCCGAGGCCCTCGTGGGCAACCTCTCCTCCCCCGACGTCATCGCGCTGGAGGAGGTCCAGGACGACAACGGGCCCACCAACGACACGGTCGTCTCGGCCGACGCCACCCTGAAGAGGCTCACCGAGGCGATCTCCGCCGCGGGCGGACCGGCCTACGCCTGGCGCCAGATCGACCCGGCCGACGACCAGGACGGCGGCCAGCCCGGCGGCAACATTCGCGTGGTCTTCCTCTACAACCCCCAGCGGGTCTCGTTCACGGACGTCGCGGGCGGCGACGCCACGACCCCCGTCTCCCCGGTGCGGGTGAACGGCCATGCGGCCCTCTCCGCCAACCCGGGCCGGATCGAACCGGCCGACGAGGCGTGGAAGAACAGCCGCAAGCCGCTCGCCGCCCAGTTCACCTTCCGTGGGCAGCCCGTCTTCGTCGTCGCCAACCACTTCACCAGCAAGGGCGGCGACCAGGCCCTGGACGGACGTTTCCAGCCCCCGGCCCGTACCTCCGAGACGCAGCGCACCGCCCAGGCGGAGGTGGTCAACAGCTGGGTGAAGTCCCTGCTCGCCGTCGACCGGAAGGCCAAGGTGATCGTGGCGGGTGACCTCAACGACTACGACTTCTCGCCCGCCCTCTCGGCCCTCACCTCGGACGGCGCCCTGACCGATCTGGTGACCCGTCTGCCGCGCGATGAGCGGTACGGCTATGTCTACAACGGCAACGCACAGGTGCTGGACCACATGCTGGCCAGCCGGGGTGTGCGCCACGCGGACTACGACATCGTCCACCTCAACGCGGAGTTCGCCGACCAGGCGAGCGACCACGACCCGCAGGTGGTGCGGATCCGCCCGTGACGGTCGTGCCCCGCGTCGGGCGGGTGCACGCGGCCACGGCATCCGCCCGGGGTTACCGTACGGCTGACTGCCCGGGCGACCGCGGTGGCAGGAGCCCGGGACCGCAGGCGCCGACAGCCCGCCGCCCCTCGCAGGGCCGGCGGGCTGTCGGAGAAGCCGGGAGCCGCGCCGCGGGATGCGCACCCCGCGGCCTCGCGTATCAGTTGTGGCTGTGGAGCGCCTCGTTCAGACCGCCCCAGGAACCGCTGCGCTGGAGCACCTCCACCCGGCCGGTGGTGGAGTTGCGCCGGAAGAGCAGGTTGTTGGCGCCGGAGAGCTCGAGCGCCTTGACGACCGTGCCGTCCGGCAGGGTGACGCGGGTGCCCGCAGTCACATACAGACCGGCCTCCACGATGCAGTCGTCGCCCAGCGCGATACCGATGCCCGCCTCGGCGCCGAGCAGGCAGCGCTCCCCGATCGAGACGATCTGCTTGCCGCCACCGGACAGGGTGCCCATGATCGAGGCCCCGCCGCCGATGTCGGAGCCGTCTCCGACGACGACGCCCGCGCTGATCCGGCCCTCGACCATGGAGGTGCCCAGCGTCCCGGCGTTGAAGTTGACGAAGCCCTCGTGCATGAGCGTGGTGCCGGAGGCGAGGTGGGCGCCCAGCCGGACGCGGTCGGCGTCGGCAATCCGTACGCCGGACGGCACCACGTAGTCGGTCATCCGCGGGAACTTGTCGATGCTGGTCACCGCGAGGTGCAGGCCCTCGGCGCGGGCCGCGAGGCGCACCGTCTCGACCTGGTCCGCGGCCACCGGACCGAGGCTCGTCCACGCGACGTTGGCGAGCAGCCCGAAGATGCCGTCCAGGTTCTGGCCGTGCGGCTTCACCAGCCGGTGGCTGAGCAGGTGCAGCCGGAGGTAGATGTCGTGCGTGTCGAGCGGCTTGTCGTCCAGGGAGGCGATGACCGTCCGCACGGCGACGACCTCGACACCGCGGCGGGTATCCGGGCCCAGCGCGCCTGGGGCCTTCTCGCCCAGCAGCTCGGCCGCGCGCTCGGCGGTCAGCCTCTCGGTCCCGGAGGGACCGGGCTCGGCGACGAGCTCGGGAGCCGGGAACCAGGTGTCGAGAACGGTGCCGTCAGCGGCGACAGTGGCGAGGCCGGCGGCGACGGCGCCGGTGGTACGGGGAGAGGTTGCAGCATCGGTCATGGTCGAACGCTAACCGGCTCCGGCCCCCGGAGGCGAATGGGTCTCAGCGATCAGACGGCCTGCGCAGTGGTGCCGCCGCGGACAGGATCCGGAACGGCGGAGCGTCACGGCACGGCGGACGGGACGGGCGGCGGAACGGCGGGACGGGACAGCGGGGCGTCACGGCGCGGCGCGGGGGCGGAACGGCGCGGCGGAACGGGACAGCGCCACGAAACGGCGGGACGGTACGACGGAACGGGACAGCGGGGCGTCACGGCGCGGCGCGGGGGCGGAACGGCGGGACGGAACGGGACAGCGCGGCCCGCGGGGCAGGACCGCGCGGCGGCCCCGGACGGAACGACGGCCCCGGACGGAACGGCGGGACCGGGCGGCGCGACGGAACGGAACGGGACAGCGCGGCGCGGGCGGGACGGAACGGGACAGCGCGGCGCGACAGAACGGAACGGGACAGCGCGGCGCGGGCGGGACGGGACGACGGGACCGGACCAACGCGGCGGAACGGGACGTCAGCCGCTGACGCGGGCCAGCGCCCGGCGGGCCTCCTCCCGGTCGAAGGGCCTGCCGGTGAGGAGCAGCTGGAGGAGCAGTCCGTCGATCAGAGCGGTGAGCGCACGGGCCGTGGCGGCGTCCGCGGTGTAGCCGGTCAACAGCTCCACCACGCCGTCGAGCCACTCGGCGGCCACCGGACGCAGCGCGTCGCGGCGCAGAGCGGCGAGATAGAGCTCGTACTCCAGCCGGATGCGGCCGCGGTCCCCGCCCATCACCTCCTCGAGCAGGTCGGTAAGGCCGTCGGCCACCGGACCGTCCCGGTCCAGATGGCGCCGCCAGCTCTCGACCGATGTCCGCGGCTCGGCACAGACCTGCCGGAGGGCGGCGACGAGCAGATCGTCCAGCGTGGCGAAGTGATAGGTGGTGGACCCGAGCGGTACGTCCGCCTCGGCGGCCACCGACCGGTGGCTGAGGCCATCGATCCCCCGCTCCCCCACCACCCGGATGGCGGCGTCGATGAGGCGCTGACGCCGGTCGGGGTCGTAGCGGCGGGCCATCAGTGGGCCTGACCGAGGTTGATCACCACAACTCCGGCGATCACCAGCGCGATACCCCCCAGCTTGGCGGCGTCGGCCGTCTCACCGAGGAAGACCATGCCGATGGCGGCGATGGCCGCCGTGCCGACGCCGGACCAGATCGCGTAGGCCGTGCCGACCGACATGGTCTTGAGGGTCTGGGCGAGCAGGGCGAACGCGATGAGATAGCCGGCGGCCGTGCCCAGGGACGGCCACAGTCTGGTGAAGCCGTAGCTGTACTTCATCGCCGTGGTCCCGAGCACCTCGGCCAGAATCGCGCCGGCCAGCGTCACCCACACCATGCGTACGAGCGTACACAAGCCGGACCCCCACCCGGGCGCGAACCCGCGGGCGGCGCGGGCCCCGAAGATCTTCTCGGCCCGCGCCGCTGGGAGCACATCGCAAAGGGCCGTCGGACGCCCCTGGGTCCTGTCCGGGCGGTCTTCGAGGTTCAGCCCGCGGCGTCAGAATGCAGGGGGCACTCCCCCAGGCGTCGCGGGCCCGACAAGATCGCCGGACAGGCCTAGGGCGTGTTTTTAAAATCCCACCCGGACCA
>NZ_JBQQBW010000193.1:0-6327 GCF_052245415.1 Streptomyces sp. 8N706
GCGCGTCCACCCGGTCGGTGCGCTCCCAGGTGAAGTCCGGAAGCTCACGGCCGAAGTGCCCGTACGCGGCGGTCTGGGCGTAGATCGGGCGGAGCAGGTCCAGGTCGCGGATGATGGCGGCCGGGCGGAGGTCGAAGACCTCGCCGATGGCCTGCTCGATCTTCTCGACGTCGATCGTGGCGGTACCGAAGGTCTCCACGAACAGACCCACCGGCTCGGCCTTGCCGATCGCGTACGCGACCTGCACCTCGCAGCGGGAGGCCAGACCGGCCGCGACGACGTTCTTGGCGACCCAGCGCATGGCGTACGCCGCCGAGCGGTCCACCTTGGACGGGTCCTTGCCCGAGAAGGCGCCGCCACCGTGACGGGACATACCGCCGTACGTGTCGATGATGATCTTGCGACCGGTCAGGCCGGCGTCGCCCATCGGGCCGCCGATCTCGAACCGCCCGGTCGGGTTGACCAGCAGCCGGTAGCTGTCGGTGTCCAGCTTGATGCCGTCCTCGAGGAGCTGGTTGAGGACGTGCTCCACGACGAACTCGCGGATGTCGGGGGCGAGCAGCGAGTCCAGGTCGATGTCCGAGGCGTGCTGCGAGGAGACCACCACGGTGTCGAGCCGCACGGCCTTGTCGCCGTTGTACTCCACGGTGACCTGGGTCTTGCCGTCCGGACGCAGGTAGGGGATGGTGCCGTTCTTGCGGACCTCGGACAGCCGGCGGGAGAGCCGGTGGGCCAGGTTGATCGGCAGCGGCATCAGCTCGGGCGTCTCGTCGCACGCGTAGCCGAACATCAGGCCCTGGTCGCCCGCGCCCTGCTTGTCGAGCTCGTCCTCATCACCTTCGACGCGCTTCTCGTACGCTGTGTCGACACCCTGCGCGATGTCCGGCGACTGTGCCCCGATGGACACCGACACACCACAGGAGGCGCCGTCGAAGCCCTTCTTCGAGGAGTCGTACCCGATCTCGAGGATCTTGTTGCGGACGAGCGAGGCAATCGGCGCATACGCCTTCGTCGTCACCTCACCGGCCACATGCACCAGGCCGGTCGTGATCAGCGTCTCGACGGCGACCCGGGACGTCGGGTCCTCCTTGAGGAGGGCGTCGAGGATCGTGTCGCTGATCTGGTCAGCGATCTTGTCGGGGTGGCCCTCGGTGACGGACTCCGAGGTGAACAGGCGGCGGGACACATCGCTCCCTGGGGTTGCAGCGGCTGCTGTCTCATCATGGCTGGATCCGTCCGGGAGCTGCGCCCGGCGCGGATCCGCGACCAGTCTATCCGGCACTCACTCCAGCTGGACATGGCCATCTCGCTCCGTGGGAGTCCGGTGACCTGCGGCATGACTCCGGAAGAGACGTACGCCACACCGCGCGCCTCGCGTATGCCGGGCGTGTCGGCAAGGCCCCGGATCCCGATGGGGCGAAGGGAACATATCAGCGGAACCGGCGGCTCACCAGGTCCCAGACGACGTTCGCGAGGGTCTCCTTCGGCCCGTACGGCACCGCCTCCTCCGTGCCGTCCGCGCCGAGGACGACCGCCTCGTTCTCCTCCGAACCGAAGGTCTTCCGCTCCCCCACCTCATTGACCACCAGCAGGTCACACCCCTTGCGGGCCAGCTTGGCGCGCCCGTTGGCAAGAACGTCGTCGGTCTCGGCGGCGAAGCCCACGACCACCTGGCCGGGGCGGGCCCGGTCGACGGAGATCTCGGCCAGCACATCGGGGTTGCGCACCAGACCGACCGGCTCGGGCTCCAGGCCCTCCTTCTTCTTGATCTTGCCCGTGGCGTAGCGCGCGGGCCGGAAGTCCGCCACCGCGGCGGCCATGACCACAGCGTCCGCGTCCGCGGCCGCCTTCAGAACGGCCTCGCGCAGCTGTACGGCCGTACCGACCGGGACCACATCGACGCCCGCCGGATCGGGCAGGCCGGTGTTGGCGGCGACCAGGGTGACCCGGGCGCCCCGTGCGACGGCGGTACGGGCCAGGGCGTAGCCCTGCTTGCCGGAGGAGCGGTTGCCGAGGAAGCGCACCGGGTCGAGCGGTTCGCGGGTGCCGCCCGCGCTGATGACCACATGCCGCCCGGACAGGTCGGGCTCGGCGCTCACCGTCCCCCGGGCCAGCACATGCCGGCACACCTCGAAGATCTCGCCCGGGTCGGGCAGCCGGCCCTTGCCGGTGTCCACGCCGGTGAGACGGCCGACGGCGGGCTCGATGACCAGGGCTCCGCGCCGGCGCAGCGTCGCGACGTTCTCCTGGGTGGCCGGGTGCTCCCACATCTCGGTGTGCATGGCGGGCGCGAAGACGACCGGACATCGGGCGGTGAGGAGCGTGTTGGTGAGCAGGTCGTCGGCGAGGCCGTGAGCGGCCTTGGCGAGCATGTCGGCGGTGGCGGGCGCGACCACGACGAGGTCGGCGGTCTGGCCGATGCGTACGTGCGGCACCTCGTGGACGGTCTCCCACACCTCGGCCGAGACGGGGTTGCCGGAGAGCGCCGACCAGGTCGCCTCGCCGACGAAGTTCAGGGCCGAGGCGGTCGGCACGACCCGTACGTCGTGTCCGGACTCGGTCAGCCGGCGCAGCAGCTCGCACGCCTTGTAGGCGGCGATCCCGCCGCTGACCCCCAGAACGACCTTCGGCTTGTCCATCCCTCGCCTCTTCCCGCGCCACGTCTCTACGCACCTATGACACACCACAGGCCCGGCAGTCGCGCCCCCAGCTGACGCTGTGAGGTGCCTCGTGCCGGGCCTGTGGTCTGGAGTTCCGACTGCCTACTGCGCCGGGCCCTCGATGGCCTCGGACGTCAGCAGACCCGCGTTGATCTCGCGCAGCGCGATCGAGAGCGGCTTCTCGTGCACATGGGTGTCCACGAGCGGACCGACGTACTCGAGCAGGCCCTCGCCGAGCTGTGAGTAGTACGCGTTGATCTGACGCGCACGCTTGGCCGCGTAGATCACAAGGCTGTACTTCGAGTCAGTCGCCTCGAGCAGCTCGTCGATCGGCGGGTTGATGATGCCCTCGGGCGCGGTGATGGAAGAGGACACGCTCTACCTTCCGAAAGGGTGGAAAAAGATCAAACAACTTGCATCAAGGCTAGCAGCTCGCGCGACACATCCTCGACGGAGGTGTTCACCAGGGTCGTATCGAACTCCGACTCGGCGGCGAGCTCCACCTTCGCGGCCTCCAGCCGGCGCTCGATGACCTCCGGGGCCTCGGTGCCGCGACCGGTGAGCCGGCGGACCAGCTCCTCCCAGCTCGGCGGCGCCAGGAAGACCAGCTGTGCCTCCGGCATGGACTCACGGACGAGACGGGCGCCCTGGAGATCGATCTCCAGGAGCACGGGCTCGCCCGCTTCCAGATGGTCGAGCACCGCACGCCGCGGCGTGCCGTACCGGTGCCCCGCGAAGTCCGCCCACTCCAGCAGCTCACCGTTGGCGATCAGCTTGTCGAACTCCCCGTCGTCGACGAAGAAGTACTGGACGCCGTGCTGCTCGCCGGGGCGTGGCTTACGGGTGGTGGCCGAGACGGAGAGCCAGACCTCCGGGTGGACCTTGCGCAAATGGGCGACGACCGTGCTCTTGCCGACCCCCGAGGGGCCGGAGAGCACGGTCAGCCGCGGGTGTCTGACCGGGGGTACGGGGGTCTCCCCCCGGGAGACTGCAGTACTCATGCAGCGATTATCCAGGTTCTCAGGGGTGCCTGAGAACGTCAGGCGGCGCCGCCGCCGAACTCGCGCTCCAGGGAGGCGATCTGGTTGGAGCCGAGACCGCGCACCCGGCGGCTCTCGGAGATGCCGAGCCGCTCCATGATCTGCTTGGCGCGCACCTTGCCGACGCCGGGCAGGGACTCGAGGAGGGCGGAGACCTTCATCTTGCCGATGACATCGTTCTCCTGGCCCTGCTTGATGACCTCGTGCAGGGAGGCGCCGGAGTGCTTGAGTCGATTCTTGACCTCGGCCCGCTCCCGGCGAGCCGCGGCGGCCTTTTCGAGCGCGGCTGCGCGCTGTTCAGGGGTAAGGGGCGGAAGAGCCACGCCTACGTCACCTCGGATGTCGAACTGTCGGATACGGACCGGTGAGGAACCTAGTCGCCCCACACCTGCGGAGCAACGAGCAACGCGCTTGCACGTTCGCTCTCGACGGAGACTAGCGGTCTGGACCGCTCCAGTCAGCGAGAACGAACGAAAAGTCCTGGTCAGACTCTGTTGACTTGGACAATTGGGGCAAACGTCCACCAGATTCGGCCGAATTGTTCAACAGGGCCGATAATCGACCCCCGCCCTCAGCCCTCCACAGCGGCCCTGACCTCGTCCGCGAAGCGCTCGGCGGCCTCACGCAGGCCGGCCGCGCCGGGGCCGTGGCGCAGCACCCCGCGGCTGACGCTCGGTACGACGTTGCCGACGGCCGAGCCGAAGACCCGGGGAAGATCGGCCGGGGTCGCGCCCTGGGCGCCGATGCCCGGGGCGAGCAGCGGACCGTTGACCGCCAGATCGGCCCCGGCGTACCCGAGCGTGGCGCCGACGACCGCGCCCACGGAGCCGAGCGGCTCGGCGCCCGCGTTCTCCCGTGCGATGTGGTCGAGCATCACCTGTGCGAGTGAACCGCCATCGGCCGCGGTGGCCCGCTGTACCTCGGCGCCCTCCGGGTTGGAGGTGAGGGCCAGGACGAAGACGCCGGTGCCGCTCGCCCGCGCGGCGTCCAGCGCCGGGCGCAGCGAGCCGAAGCCGAGGTAGGGGCTGACGGTCACGGCGTCCGAGAAGAGCGGGCCCGCCGGGTCGAGGTAGGCGGCGGCGTACGCGGCCATGGTCGAGCCGATGTCACCGCGCTTGGCGTCCATGAGGACGAGCGCGCCCGCGGCCCTGGCGTCGGCGACGGCCCGCTCCAGGACGGCGACGCCCCGGGAGCCGAAACGTTCGAAGAAGGCCGACTGCGGCTTGAGGACCGCGACCCGGTCGGCGAGGGCGTCGACGACCGTGTGGGTGAAGCGTTCCAGGCCCGCGATGTCGTCGCCGAGGCCCCAGTCGGTGAGCAGGGAGGCGTGCGGGTCGATGCCGACGCACAGCGGGCCGCGGGTGTCCATGGCGCGGCGCAGGCGGGCACCGAAGGTCTCGGTGGTCGTAGTCGTCATCAGGCGGGCGCATAAGGGGTTTACGTGCCGACCGCGTAGGCGAGGGTGGCGTACGGGCAGGCGGCCAGCTGGGCCGCGAGTCCGATGTTGATCCGGCGGCACCCCATCGGGCCATAGTAGATGAAGCCGCTGTAGCCCTGGACGAGGGTGGCTCCGGCCAGAATGCGCTCCCAGACGTCGTCGGCGGTCTGGATGCCGCCCACTCCGACGAGGGTGATCCGGCCGCCCACGCGCGCGTACAGCCGGCGCAGCACCTCCAGGGAGCGGGCCTTGAGGGGTGCGCCGGAGAGGCCGCCGGCGCCGCTCGCTGCGATCTCGTCCCCGGTCGTGGACAGGCCCAGGCCGTCGCGGGCGATGGTGGTGTTGGTGGCGATGATGCCGTCGAGGCCGAGCTCGACGGCGAGGTCGGCGACAGCGTCGACGTCCTCGTCCGCGAGGTCGGGTGCGATCTTGACGAGCAGGGGGACGCGGCGGCCGGTGACGGTGCGATCGGCGGCCTCGCGGACGGCGGAGAGCAGGGGCCGCAGCTGGTCGACGGCCTGGAGGTCGCGCAGCCCCGGGGTGTTCGGCGAGCTGACGTTGACGACCAGATAGTCGGCGTGCCGGGCGAGCCGCTCGGTGGAGGTGACGTAGTCGGCGACGGCCTCGCCCTCCGGGACGACCTTGGTCTTGCCGATGTTGACGCCGACGACCGCCGGGACGAGCTCCTTGCGCTCGCGCAGCCGGGCGGCCACGGCGGCGGAGCCGTCGTTGTTGAAGCCCATGCGGTTGATGAGCGCCCGGTCCGGGACCAGACGGAACAGCCGCTTCCGGGGGTTTCCCGGCTGGGGCCGGGCGGTGACGGTGCCGATCTCGACATGGCCGAAACCGAGCATGGCGAGCCCGTCGATGCCGGCCGCGTTCTTGTCGAACCCGGCGGCGAGGCCGAAGGGGCCGGGCAGGCGCAGGCCGAGCGCCTCGGTACGCAGTGCCTCGTGGCGCGGCGCGAGGACGGCCGCGATCCACGTCCTCAGCAGGGGGACGCGAGCGGCGAGCCGGATCCAGGAGAAGGCCAGGTGGTGGGCCCGCTCGGGATCCATACGCCGGAAGATCAGTCGGAACAGGAGGGAGTACATCGTGGGTGGCCGGGCCTTCCGCGGGCGAGAGGTGGTGTCCAGGGGGCCGCCCACCCGCCCCGCGAAGGGACGGGTGGGCGGAAGGAGGCTTACAC
>NZ_JBQQBW010000194.1:0-6234 GCF_052245415.1 Streptomyces sp. 8N706
GAGTAGCGGTTGTCCGCCAGGTTCAGCGTGGAGAGCAGGGTCAGTCCCTCGCGGGCAACCCGGGCCGCCGCTTCCGGCAGCCCCAGGGCCCGTTGGCAGCGGGCGAGCGCGGCGAAGACGGTGGACGGCGCGCACGGGAACACGCTGTCCTCATCGGCCGCCGCCCCGCTCCCGGAGCCCGGTTCGGGCGGGCCGGTGTCGTCGCCGGACGTGGCGTCGGTGCGCCACCCGGCCGGCATGGCGGCCGTGAGGTTCTCCAGCAGCCGGAGCGCGGTCCCCGGGTCGCCGGAGAGCTCCGCCAGCAGCGCCTCCAGCAGCGTGACCTGCTCAAAGGCGCCGGGAAAGCGCGAGAGATCCTCGCCGGACACCGCGGAGAGCTCGGAGCGCGCAGTGCCGGCCTCGCCCGCGAGCAGCGCCAGCTCGGTACGGGCCAGCGCGAGCTTCAGAGCGATGCCGGTGGTCGTCTCGACGCCGTCACGGAGGAACTCGACGGTGCAACCGAGCTGCTGGGCGAGGTAGGCGAGGGTGCGCTGGGTCGGCTGCCGGTGGCCGGACTCCAGAAGGGAGATGGCACTGGGCGAGACCCGGTCCCCGGCGAGGGCGGACTGTGACAGGCCGCGCCGCAGCCGCAGCGCGCGCAGCCGTTGCCCGAGGGCCGGCTGCGGCTCGTACTCGGGTGGGGCGGTCCCAGCACGCTCGTCGGGCGGAAGGGTGCACTCAGCATCGTTTGTCATGACAGGAGAATCTCCCCTTTCCCTATTGGTCGGGTTGGAAGTCAATCCATTCTGGGTGGAGAGCAGCGCTTCTGTAAGGCTCTGAGCTGAGCCTTTTACTAGCAGTCATGAACAACTCCTGGGGAAGCTTGACAGCCGTGTTCGATCCAGACCTAAACTAAGTCCGGTGCGCGGCCCGGTGCCGGGACACGGGTCCGACGTAAGGTCAACGCAGGGGGTTACTCGTGTCAAGTCACGTGCTGGTGGCGTACCACAGCGACAGCGGCTCTGTCGAAGAGCTCGCCACCGCCGTGGAGAGCGGCGCCCGGGAGTCCGGAGCCCGTACGCTCTTGCGCCGCCTGGGAACCGGCACCGGCGACACCGCCGCGGACGTCCTCGGCGACGTGCTCTGGGCCCAGGTCATCGCGGTGGGCACGCCCACCTACTTCGGCAACGTCTCCGCGCCCGTGCAGCGCTTCCTGGAGCACTGCCGTACCGCCGCGCTCGCCGGCGCGCTCGCCGACAAGATGGTCACCGCCTTCACCGCGGGCTCGTCGGCCAACGGAGGCCAGGAGTCCGTCCTGCTCGCCCTGCACCGCTCGGTCGCGGAGTGGGGGGCCCTCACCCTCCCGACCGGCTACACCGATCCCGCCTTCCGCGCGGTGGGCGGCAACCCCTACGGACTCTCCGTCACCACCGGCCCGGGCGGCCCGCTCGACCCGGGCGAGGCCGCCATGGCCGGCCGGGCCCTCGGCCGCCGGGCCATGGCGCTTGCCGAACGCTATCTCGAGCCCCTCGCCCGGTCGCGGTGACGGATCCCCGTCCCCCGCCGCGCGTCCGACCCGACCACCGAACCGGGAGTCACCCATGACCTCCGCCCAGCCGCAGGCCACCGCAGCCGACGCCACGACCTCCACGGACACCCCGGTCCGGGTGATCTTCATGATCACCGTCCCGGAGGAGAACACCGAGCGCTTCCTCACCGAGTACGACGCCATCTCCCGGCGTGTCGCCCAGGTGCCCGGCCACATCGAGGACCAGGTCGCCCGCTCCACAACCGAGCCGGACCGCTGGGTGATCACCAGCCTTTGGGAGAACGGCGTCGCTTTCGCGGAGTGGGAGCGCAGCCCCGAGCACCGCACCCTCGTCGGCCCGATGCGCGCCTGCTTCACCGAGCCGGTCTCGCTGCGCTTCGCGGTGCAGCGGCACACCCGCTGACCGACAGCCGTCCCGTCCAGCCAGTCCGCCCAGGAGGTACACCGCCATGCCAGGACCAGCCGGCCCGGCCGCGCAGCCCGCGGCTCCACCCAGCACCGACACCGAGGGCACCCCGCAGCTCGTGCCGCCGCGGGTGCGCGCCGCTCTCAGCTTCACCGTCCGGCAGGACGCGGTCGGCGAAGCCGCCCGCGTCCTCACCGACTACCCGTCGCCGCAGACCGAGGTCAACGAATACACCCGGCTGCTCGCCACGACCGTCTTCCTGGGCGGCAACCGGGTGCTGCGCATCGCCGACGTGACCGGCGACCTCGGCGCCGCGTTACGCCACCTGTCCTCCCAGCCCGCCATCCGCGAGGTCGAGCGCAGGCTCGACCCGCTGCTCACCGAGCCGCGCGACCTCACCGACCCGGCCGGGGCGCGTGCCTTCTTCTCACGCGCCATGATGCGCTGCTCGTCCGCCGCTACGGACGGGTGCCCACTCACCGGGCCGCTCCCTCGGCACCGCTGGGCGGCCCTGCTCCCGGTCCCGGAGGGCTCCGGGCCGCGCGCCGCCGAGCTCCTCACCGCGATCCGCCCCGCCACCGTCACCGCCGGCGCCGTGCACCGCGACGACGCGGTCGTCTGGCTCCTCGAGGGCGACCGGCGGCCGGACGAACTCCCCGCCGCCGCCTGCGCCGAGCCCGCGGTCCGCGACACCTGGCGCCCGCTGCTGGAGCTGCTGGCTCCCGCCCTGGACGAGGAGTCCCGCGGCCTGGACCTCCCGGACCTACTGGCCCGCTGGGCCATGCGCCGGGTCACCGACCGGCGGGCGTCATGACCGGCCCCGCGCGGATCGCGGTCTGCGGCCTCGGCGTGATGGGCGGCGGCATCGCCCGCCGCCTGGTGGACACCGGTGCCGAGGTCCGGGTGTGGAACCGGAGCGCCCAGCGCGCCGCTGAGGTTCGCGAGGCCGGGGCAGAGGCGTACGCGTCCCCCGCCCAGGCGGCGGACGGCGCCGAGGCCGTCATACTCTGCCTGTCCGACGGTGAGGCGCTGCGCGAGGTGCTCCACGGCCCGCAGGGCGTCCTCGCCTCGGCGGCCCCCGCCACCCTGCTGGTCTGCGCGGGAACCGTGGCCCCGGCGGACGCCGAGGCCCTCTGCGAGCGCGGAAGTGTGGTCGACGCGGGCCTGCTCGGCAACGGCGTCCACGCCCGCGAGGGCCAGCTGCGGATCCACCTCGGCGGCTCGGAGGAGGACACCGCGCGGGCGTCCGGCCTGCTGGCCGGGCTCGCCAAACAGATCGTCCGCGTCGGCCCGCTCGGCTCCGGCATGCGGCTGAAGCTGCTCATGAATCTCCTCATGGGTGTGGAAATGCAGGCCATGGCCGAGGCCGCGGCGCTGGCGGACGCCCAGGGACTGGACCGGAACGCCGTACTCAGGGCCATCGCCGCCAGCGGCTTCGCCTCCCCCATGATGCGCTACAAGACCGAGCGCATGACCGAGGAGCGCTGGGACGACCCGGACTTCCGGCTGCGCCTGATGCACAAGGACCTGCACCTGGTGAGCGAGGAGGCGGCGACCGCCGGGCTGCTCCTGCCACTGGCGTCCGCCGCCGCCGACACCCACGGACGGGCCGTCACCGAGGGCCTCGGCGACGCCGACTGCGCGGCCATCGCGCGGACCCTCGCCGACGCCGTACCCGTACGTGCCACTGCCGGGAGGCGTCCGTGACCATCGACGTGCACGGGCACCTCAGCCCTCCGTGGATGGCGGAGCGCTACCCGATGCCACCCGCCCTCTGCGACGTCGAGGGCATGATCGAGACCAAGCTGGCCGCGGGTGTCCGTATGACCGTGGTCGGCAGCCCGGTCGGCGCCGGTGCCATGGTCCCGGTTCCGGGTGTGGACAACTACGCCCAGCCCGAGAGCGACCTGGAGCGGCTGCACGACTGGCTCGCGGAGACCGTCCGGGCCCACCCGGACCACCTGCGCGCCTACGTGTACGCCAATCCGCTCGGCGGCACGGACCACTTGGCCCGGGCGGCGGCCCGGGTCCGCGACCCCGAGTTCGTGGGGTTCATCGTCAACAGCAGTGTGCGGGGCCGGTATCTGGACGCGCCGGAGGCCGGGGAGTTCTTCGCGATGGCGGAGGAGTCCGAGGTGCCGGTGCTGGTGCACGCCCCGGCCGTCCCGGCTGCCGGGCACGGGCTGGCCGACCTGGGACTGCTGGAACGGGTCGGCCGCTACTGCGACACGGCCATCGGCCTGGCCGTGATCGCCCACGCCGGCATCCTGGACCGCCACCCCCGGCTCCGCCTCATCGCCGCCGCGGCGGGCGGCGCCCTCGCTCTGATCGCAGCCCGCCTCGACGCTGCCGGCGCGGCCCCGGGACGCCCCGGAGCCGCCGGCGGCCCGCCCGGTGGCCGTCCCGGGGGTTCCGCCGGAGCCCCCGTCCCCGGCGGGTCCCCGGGTGCCGGGCGGCCAGGCACTCCCGGCGCCGCCGGAACCCCGCCCACCGAGGGCCCGGACAGGACGCGGCCCGGGGAGGCGCTGCGCCGCCTCCACATCGACACCGCCTCTCCGGGTGCGGCCTCGCTCCGCGCCGCACTCTCCTTCTTCGGCCCCGGCCGGGTGCTCTACGGCACCGACTCGCCCCCGCTCCGCACGGAGGCGGTCACCGGCCCGCTCCAGACCCTCGCGGCGGAGCTGCAGGACCTCGGGCAGCAGTCCGACGTCACGGAGGGCAACGCACTGCGCCTGTTCCCCCCGCGCCTCACCTCGCGCTCCGCAACCGTCTCCGGGAGGACATCGTGACCACCGCCGGCAGCACCGACTCCACCACCAGCGCGGACACCACGCCGGCCGCCGACCAGGCCCCGAACGTCCGGGTGATCTCGATCGACGAGGTCCCCGCCAACCGGCGGCGCGGCGGCGACGTCCGCACCCTGCTCAGCCCCAACACCGTCGGGGCCACCTCTGGCTTCCTCGGCGTGGCCATCCTCGACGAAGGGGAGCGCATCGCCGAGCACTACCACCCGTACTCCGAGGAGTTCGTGTACGCGATCCGCGGCGAACTGGAGATCGACCTGAACGGCGTCCCGCACCCGTTGCGCGAGGGGCAGGGGCTCCTGGTGCCGAAGAACATGCGCCACCGGGTGCGCAACACCGGCGCCGGCCAGGCCCGCATCGTCTTCCACCTCTGCCCGCTCGCCCCCCGGCCGGACCTCGGCCACGTCGATACCGAGGAAGCGTCATGACCCGCCGCGCTGTCGTGACCGGGGTCGGCCTGGTGGTCCCCGGAGGGGTCGGCACGGAGGCGGCCTGGCGGCTGCTCTCCGAGGGCCGTACCGCGACCCGCGGGATCACCCTCTTCGACGCCACCGGGTTCCGTTCCCGGCTCGCGGCCGAGGTGGACTTCGACCCCGAGCGCGAAGGACTGACCGCCGACGAGGCGGACCGCATGGACCGCTACTTGCAGTTCGCCGCGGTCGCCGCCCGGGAGGCCCTGGCGGACGCGGGCCTGGACACGGAGACCGAGAACCCCTGGCGGATCGGGGTCTCCATGGGCACCGCGGTCGGCGGCACCAGCAGGCTCGAGACCGACTACGTGTCCACCAGCTCGCACGGCCGGGACTGGAAGGTGGACACCGAGGCGGTCTCCCCCTACCTGCACCTCGCGCTCACCCCGAGCGTGCTGGCGGCCGAGACAGCCGGGCTGGCCGGCGCCCGCGGCCCGGTGCAGACCGTCTCCAGCGGCTGCACCTCCGGGCTCGACGCGGTCGGCTACGCCGCGCGGCTGATCGAGGACGACGAGGCCGACGTGGTGATCGCCGGGGCCGCCGAGTCGCCCATCTCGCCCATCGCCATGGCCTGCTTCGACGCCATCAAGGCCACATCCACCCGCAACGACGAGCCGGAGACGGCGTCCCGCCCCTTCGACCGCGAGCGCGACGGCTTCGTCATGGGGGAGGGCGGCGCCGTGCTGATCCTCGAGGACGAGGAGCACGCCCGGCGGCGCGGCGCCACGATCCACTGCGCGGTCGCCGGCTTCGCCACCCACGGCAACGCCCACCACATGACGGGCCTGCGGAGCGAGGGCACCGAGATGGCACGCGCCATCACGATCGCCCTGGACCAGGCGCACCTCGACCCGACGGACGTGGACTACGTCAACGCGCACGGCTCCGGCACCCGGCAGAACGACCGCCACGAGACCGACGCGGTCAAGCGGGCGCTGGGCGACCACGCCTGGTCCACCCCGATGTCCTCACTGAAGTCGATGGTCGGACACTCGCTCGGCGCCATCGGCGCCATCGAGCTGGCCG
>NZ_JBQQBW010000195.1:0-6223 GCF_052245415.1 Streptomyces sp. 8N706
ATCTGGACCACCGGCAGGCCCCCGGGGACGACGAGCCGATGCCCATCGGGTACGTCCGCACGCTGGAGGACGTCTACCGGTTCGCGCCGGTGCCCCCGGAGTTGACCCCCGCCCAGGCCGCCCATGTGCTCGGAGCCCAGGCCAACGTCTGGACCGAGGTCATGGAGAACCAGCAGCGCGTCGACTACCAGGTCTTCCCGCGGCTGGCCGCCTTCGCCGAGGCCGTCTGGTCCGAGCTGCCGCCCCCCGCCGAGCGGGACTTCGCCGCCTTCGAGGAGCGGATGACCGCGCACTACGCCCGGCTCGACGCACTCGGCGTCGGCTACCGCCCGCCCGGCGGACCGCGTCCGTGGCAGCGGCGTCCCGCTCCCGAGGGTGTCGTCCTCGGACGCCCGATCGAGGGACCACCCCCGATCGTGTGAGCTGCGGCGGAAGCCGGGTGCTGTCCCCGCACCGCCCTGGGACCGTAGTCCCCGCACGGGCGGAATTCGCACAAGGTCCCTGAAGAGTGGCAATACGCTCCCAGGGGTGACAGGGGGAGAAAGCGGACCATCGGCCAGGTCGGGGATGTAACCGTCCTTCGCGGACCCTCGCATCGGGGGCCGACGAAGATGTGCCAGAGTTGCCACGTCCGGGCTGTGAGCACGTACCGTACGGCGAACAGGCGGGACACCGGGAAGGGGCAGCTGGGTTGACCACGCACGCACCGCATGCGGCGCAGACGGTGACGTTGCCGGTCTCGCTGGACGAGGCCGTCGCGGCGCTGGCCGCCATGCCTGCCGCCGTGCCCGTCGCGGGCGGCACCGACCTCATGACCGCGGTCAACTCCGGTCTGCTGCGGCCCGCGGGCCTGGTCGGTCTCGGCCGGATCAGCGAGATCCGCGGCTGGCAGTACCAGGACGGCCACGCCCTCCTCGGCGCCGGCCTCACCCACGCGCGGATGGGCCGGCCCGACTTCGCGGCGCTGATCCCCGGCCTGGCCGCGGCCGCCCGCGCCGCCGGTCCACCGCAGATCCGTAACGCCGGCACGCTCGGCGGCAACATCGTCTCCGCGGCTCCCACCGGCGACGCACTGCCCGTGCTGGCCGCGCTCGAAGCCACGCTGATCATCGCCGGGCCGGAGGGCTCGCGCCGGGAGGTCCCGGTCAGCCATCTCCTCACCGGCATGGAGATGCTCAGGCCCGGCGAGATCGTCGGCTTCGTACGGGTGCCGCTGCTGCACGCCCCGCAGACCTTCCTCAAGGCGACCGGCCGCACGGGCCCCGGGCGGGCCATCGCCTCCGTCGCGGTCGTGCTCGACCCCGCCCGGCGGGGCGTGCGCTGCGCGGTGGGCGCGGTCGCCCCGATGCCGCTGCGGCCGCTGGAGGCCGAGCGCTGGATCGCCGGGCTCATCGACTGGGACGGCGACCGGTCGCTCGCGCCCGAGGCCTGCACGGCGTTCGGTGAGTACGTCGCCGCGGCCTGCATCCCCGACCCCGCGCCGCCCGGGGACGGTACGGAACCGCCTGCCCTGCCGCCGGGCGTGCTGCACCTGCGGCGTACGGTGGCGGCACTGGCCCGCCGAGCACTGGGGAGGGCGCTCGCATGAGTTCGGAACAGCCGCGGCAGCCGGGACAGCCTCACGAGCGTGCGCCGCAGCAGGGCTGGGAACCGCTGCCGCAGGGCGAGTACGACGCCGACGCGACGGCCTTCGTCCAGCTGCCGGAAGGCCTTCTCGACCTGACCGCCATGCCCCCGGGCGCCGACCCCCTGGCCGCGCCCGGCCAGGGCTACGTACCGCCGCCCATAGCATCCGCAGGGCCGTCCGCGGACTCCACCGTGTCCGGAGACCCCGGCGTGCCCGCCGACCCCGCGGCGACCGGCCAGTGGACCATGCCCTTCGGGGGAGCGGGCGCACCGCATCCGCCGGCGACGGGCGGCCAGTGGCCGATGCCCCATGAACCCCAGCCGCCGTCCGACACCGGCTGGGCCGGCCAGGGCGCCCCCGACCAGTGGACCGTGCCCCCCGCCGCGGACGAGATCCCGGACGAGTCCGGCGAGTATCTGCTCCATGGCTCCTCCGGCCCGGAGCGGGCCGCCCCCTGGCAGCTGCCGGATGCCGCGAGCGGCGCCCCGTGGAACGCCGAGCGGGGTGACACCGCCGCCGGTGCCGGGGAACAGTGGACCTACCCGGCGGAACAGCAACGGCCCGGTACGGCCGCGGAACCGGAGCGGCCGCACGGCACCGGTGGCCCCGACGGCACGTCCGGCGACTGGTCCTCGGCGGGGCGTGAGCCCGGCCCCTGGTCGGTCCCGGCCGCGGACCCCTCGGCCCCCGACACATCGGGGGCCTACCGCCTGGACGAGGCCGCCCCGGCCGACCCGGCGCCGCGCGGGAGTGCCCCCGGAGGCGGCCCGGACGAGGGCGGAAGCCGCTACGCCGACGACCGTTGGAGCGAGCCGGAATCCGGCCCCGCGGATGCGTCCCGCGGCGAGGCGGGGGCGGATCCGCGCGAGGGCTCCGCACCCGGTGCGAGCGGCCAGTGGTCCCCCCCGGCCGCTCCCGAGCAACCGCCCGCCGACCGGAACGGCTTCGGCCCCGACGACTACTCCGGCGGCTCCTACGGCGACGGCCTTCCCGCCGGTGACAGCGCCAAATGGCCCGACCAGGAGTCCGGTGCCCGCCACCAGGAGGCCGGTGCCCGGTCCCCGGAGGGGGACGCGCCGCGTACGGAGACCGGAGCCACTGCCGTTCCCCACGCTTCGTCCGACGGCGGCGAGCGGGACACGGACACCGCCGACCGGGCCGCGGGCCTGGATCGTGACGCGGCGCCCGACACCGGTGACGTGCCGGGTGCGGCGACCGGAGAGGCACCCGCCGAGGCGGACGACCACGGTCCGGCCGCAGACGACGCCGGCGAAGCACACAGCGAACACCCCTACGCCTCCTACGTCCTGAGCGTCAACGGGGCCGACCGGCCCGTCACCGACGCCTGGATCGGCGAGTCCCTGCTCTACGTCCTGCGCGAGCGCCTCGGCCTCGCCGGGGCGAAGGACGGCTGCTCCCAGGGTGAGTGCGGCGCGTGTTCCGTCCAGGTCGACGGGCGGCTCGTCGCGTCCTGCCTGGTGCCCGCGGCCACCGCGGCGGGCAGCGAGGTCCGTACGGTCGAGGGCCTGGCCGTCGACGGCGCGCCCTCCGACGTACAGCGCGCACTCGCCGCCCAGGGCGCCGTGCAGTGCGGGTTCTGTGTGCCGGGGCTGGCCATGACCGTGCACGATCTGCTCGAGGGCAACCACGCCCCGACCGAGCTCGAGACCCGCCAGGCGATCTGCGGCAACCTGTGCCGCTGCTCCGGCTACCGAGGCGTCCTGGACGCGGTCCGCGCAGTCGTCGCGGGGCGTGCCGAGGCGGCCGAGGCGACGGGTCCGGACACTCCGGCTCCGGACGAGCCCCGGCCCGACGCGCCTGCCGAGAACGCGCGCATCCCCCACCAGGCGGGCCCGTACGGAGGGACCGCCGACCCCTCGACGGGAGGCCTCGCGTGATCCCCCCACGCGCAGCGCTGCGACACCCCGACCACCGGCCTGCCGACGTTCGACGCCCCGAGCTCCGGCCTGCCGACGAGCTCCGGTCCGCCGCCGTTCGACGCCCCGGCGTCCGGTCTTCCGACGTCCGGTGCCCCGGCCTACGGTCTGTCGCCGTTCGAGGACCAGCGGGGCGGGATTCCTGTGGCGCGGTCACCAGCGCCCCCCGGCATCGCCCCTCCGGCCGGAACGGCGACGTGGGCCCGGGCCGATGCGGTGGTGGCCGCCCCCACGCCCGCGCGGCCACCGATCGCGGAAGCCCACCCCGCCGGGGCGGCACAGCCGCAGCCCGGGCGACCCGGATCCACCCGACACCCAGCGGCAGCGGAAAGGCAGCGTGATGACCGGTCCCGACGCGGCCACCGCGACTCCGGCCGTCGGCAGCACGACCCCCGTCGAGCCCGCCCCGCACGGCCTCGGCGCCTCCCTCGCCCCCGCCGACGCGCTCGCCAAGACAGCGGGCACCTTTCCGTACGCGGCCGACCTGTGGGCCGAAGGCCTGCTGTGGGCCGCCGTCCTGCGCTCCCCGCACCCGCATGCGCGGATCGTCTCCCTCGACACCTCGCAGGCCGCGGAGATGCCGGGCGTACGCGCGGTGGTGACCCACGAGGACGTACCGGGCGACGCCTGCCACGGCCGGAAGGTCGCCGACCGGCCCCTGTTCGCCAAGGACCTGGTCCGGCACCACGGCGAGCCGATCGCCGCCGTCGCGGCCGAGCACCCGGACACCGCGCGGCTCGCCGCCGCCGCCATCGCCGTCGAGTACGAGATCCTGGAGCCGGTCACCGACCCGGAGAAGGCGTTCTCCGCCGAGCCGCTGCACCCCGACGGCAATCTCGTCCGCCATATCCCGCTGCGCTACGGCGACCCGGACGTGACCGGTGAGGTGGTCGTCGAGGGCCTGTACCGGATCGGCCGCCAGGACCCCGCCCCCATCGGCGCCGAGGCCGGGCTGGCCGTGCCGCGCCCCGACGGCGGCGTGGAGATCTACACCGCCTCCACCGACCCGCACACCGACCGTGACCTCGCCGCCGCCTGCTTCGGACTCGAACCGGAGCGGGTGAAGATCGTGGTCACGGGGGTGCCGGGCGCCATGGGCGACCGTGAGGACCCGGGCATGCAACTGCCGCTCGGCCTGCTCGCGCTGAGGACCGGCCGCCCCGTGAAGCTGGCCGCGACCCGCGAGGAGTCCTTCCTCGGCCATGCCCACCGGCACCCCACGCTGCTGCGCTACCGCCATCACGCCGATGCCGACGGCCGCCTCGTCAAGGTGGAGGCCCAGATCCTGCTGGACGCGGGCGCGTACGCCGACGCCTCGGCCGAGTCCCTGGCCGCGGCCGTGTCCTTCGCCGCGGGCCCGTACGTCGTGCCGCACGCCTTCGTGGAGGGCTGGGCCGTCCGCACCAACAACCCGCCGTCCGGCCATGTCCGCGGCGAGGGCGCGATGCAGGTGTGTGCCGCGTACGAGGGCCAGATGGACAAGCTCGCCGCCAAGCTGGGCATCGACCCCGTCGAACTGCGGCTCCGCAACGCCCTGGCGACCGGGGACCTGCTGCCGACCGGTCAGACCGTGACCTGCCCGGCCCCGGTCGCCGAGCTCCTTCAGGCCGTGCGGGATGCCGAGCTGCCCGCACTGCCCAAGGACGCCCCCGAGGAGGACTGGCTGTTGCCGGGCGGCCCCGAGGGCGCGGGGGAACCCGGCGCGGTCCGGCGCGGTGTCGGATATGCGCTGGGCATGGTGCACATGCTCGGCGCGGAGGGCACCGACGAGGTCTCCACGGCGACGGTGAAGGTCAACGGCGGGGAGGCGACGGTCATCTGCGCCGCCGTCGAGACCGGCCAGGGCTTCTCGACCCTCGCCCGGCAGATCGTCCAGGAGGTGCTGGGCGTCGAGGAGGTGCATGTCGCCTCCGTCGACACCGACCAGCCGCCTGCCGGACCGGCCTGCCACGGCCGGCACACCTGGGTGTCGGGCGGCGCGGTCGAGCGCGCGGCCAAGATGGTCCGTACGCAGCTGCTGCAGCCGCTGGCGCACAAGTTCGGGATGTCG
Source organism: Streptomyces sp. 8N706 (assembly GCF_052245415.1). Classification (NCBI taxonomy): domain Bacteria; kingdom Bacillati; phylum Actinomycetota; class Actinomycetes; order Kitasatosporales; family Streptomycetaceae; genus Streptomyces; species Streptomyces sp. 8N706. The sequence continues at coordinate 5,615 of NZ_JBQQBW010000195.1, forward strand.
ACGGAGCTGCTGACGATCGCCGACGGCAAGATCACCTCATACGACGGGGTGCTCAGCACGACGGTCGCGGAGACCCTGGACGGCAAGGAGCTGTGGGCCACCGCCCAGTGCCGTCCGCACCCGACCGAGCCGCTGGACGAGACGGGCCAGGGCGACGCGTTCGTGGGAATGGCCTTCGCGGCCGTACGGGCCGTGGTGGATGTCGACATCGAGCTCGGCTCGGTGAGGGTCGTGGAGATGGCCGTGGCCCAGGACGTCGGCCGGGTGCTCAACCCACGCCAGCTGAACGCCCGTATCGAGGCGGGTGTCACCCAGGGCGTGGGCGCGGCGATCACCGAGAACCTGCGGACCTCGCGCGGTGTGGTCCGTCGCCCGGACCTCACCGGCTACGCCCTTCCGACGGCTCTGGACGCTCCCGACATCCGGATCGTGAAGCTGGTCGAGGAGCGGGACGTGGTGGCGCCCTTCGGGGCGAAGGCGGCCAGCGCGGTGCCGGTGGTCACCTCTCCGGCGGCGGTGGCCGCGGCGGTACGGGCCGCGACCGGGCGGCCCGTGAACCGTCTGCCCATCCGCCCCCAGGCGGCCGTAGCGGTCCCCCCGCGGCCTCAG
>NZ_JBQQBW010000196.1:0-6133 GCF_052245415.1 Streptomyces sp. 8N706
CCACGTTAGCGGATTTCCCGACCGGCTCATAATCGAGCCATTCGCATCAGATTTCGGCATGCCGAAATCATCCCCGATGGGAGATCGTGCAGAAGTGGTTTGCCGCCGGTGCGGCCCGAGTGATGCCTCGGTGTCTGTGTGACTCCGTGACAACTCGAAGAACACTACACGACGCTTCGGTGGGCTTCAAACCCGTCCCCCGTAGCTCGTTCGAGCGTAGTCGCCTGCCCGACGAACCAGGCGCACACCCATGAGTGATGGGCGGCCTGACGGTGGCCGGACCTGCGCATGTACTGACGCGGCCGCCGCTTCGGCGGCCTCTCGCATATCTCCCCCGTCTCGCGCCGACCGGCCTGACGCAGGCGCCTGTCCCGAGACCGCGAGAGACAGAGATGGCGCGGACGCGGGTCTTCAGCGGGATCGAGCCCACCCGGGCCTCTGGCGCTGGGCAACTGCCTGGGGGCCGGCCGTACGGCGTTGGGGCTCCGGCCTATCTGGCGGTAGGGCTGCTGCCCGCCTCCTGACTGCTGTCTTCGACGCTGCCCGTCCTGGTGTGGCCGCGCGGCGCGTCCGCGACTGCCGCGCCGCACCCGACTACCGCGTCCGGCTAGGAGCGCGGGTCGGTAATAGGCAACTGACCGGGTGGCCGTGAGCGGTGGGATCAGTCGCGGTCGTCCGGTCGGCGTCTGTGAGGCCGGGATGGGGTTCTGCCCGTCAGGTGTGCGGCCTGGTCGGACCGTGACGGGCCGGGCCCCGCTGATCAGCTGACCATGGCGGCGAGTCCGGCGGTCCCTGCGTGTCGGAAGATCTTGCGGAGGTTGTGGCAGGCGGCCAGCAGGCGCCACTCGCCGCGGGCGCAGTCTTCGCCGCGCAGGAGGAGCTGGCGGCCGTTCTGGCAGGTCATGATCTGACCGAAGACGGGTTCGACGATGGCCTTGCGGCGACTGTAAGCGGCCTTGCCGTGCTTGGTCCGCAGCTTGCGGGCCATCCGCTGCTTCAGCGTGGCGTTCGCTGGTATCCGTCCGCGCGGTGTGGGCGGGACCTGCTCGTCGTGTGCCAGGCGTCCGGTGGCCATGAACGTGTCTGTGCCGCAGACCAGTTGACGGTGCCTCGCGGCGTTGAGATTGGCCTCGGAGCAGTAGCCGGCGTCGACCAGCGCCTGCTTGGGGCGGCGGCCGGTGTTCCAGGCCGACTGGTCGAGCATGGTGAGTTCAGCGCGTCGGAGGGGTTGGTCGTCACGTCGGCGGCTGTGATGACCTGGTGCTTCTCGTCCACGACGGCCTGGGCGTTGTATGCCTGGATGTAGGCGCCGTCGCTGTTCTTCATGATCCGCGAGTCGGGGTCGGTGAAGTTGGCCTGGGCTTTGGGTTTGGGACGCGCCTTCGCGGCGGCCTGCTGTCCGGCGTCGGTGACGGCCTGCTCATCGCTGGTGCCGGCCCGCTCCTGGCGGCGGCGTTCCTTCCGCTCGGCGTGGCAGCGTGCCTTGTCGGCGGCTTCGGCCTCGATCTGGGCGCGTGCGGCCTGCATTCTGGCCAGGCGCTTCTCGCGGCGGTCGAGTTCGGCGGGCAGGTCCACGTCCTTGCCGTCGGGGCCATAGGTCTGGTCCTCGGCGGTGTCGGTGGCCTCGGCGTCGGCCAGCAGCGCGTGGGCTTTGGCCTCCAGCGCGGCGATCTCGGCCTCGACGTGCTCCTCCTTGTCGACCAGGCGGCCGTAGCTCATCGCCTTGTGCTTGGAGGCGTTGGCCTCCAGTTTCGTGCCGTCCAGGGCGACGCGGCCCATCTTGACCATGCCGAGCTTCTGCGCGAGGTGCAGCGACTGGGTGAACAGGTCGGCGAGCGCGTCCAGGTGGCGTCGGCGGAACCGGGCGATCGAGCGGTAGTCCGGGGCGTGGTCGGCGGCCAGGAACCGGAACGCGACGTCGTCGGTGCATTTGCGCTCGATCGCCCGCGAGGAGCGGACGCCGGTGGTGTAGCCGTAGATCAGCAGCCGCAGCATCAGCCGGGGATCGTAGGGCGGGTAGCCGCGCTTCTCGGTGTAGTCCGCCAGCACCGGCGAGAGGTCGAGCACCTCGTCGACCAGGTCGGCGACGAACCGGGCGAGGTGATCCTCGGGCAGCCAGTCGTCCAGCGACGGAGGCAGCAGCAGGACCTGATGCGGATCGAACGCCCGAAACATCTTGTCCACCGCCGCCGGACGGCCCCAAGACCGCTTCTTCTCGACCGGCTCGACCTCGAACAGTCCATCCCCACCACGCATGTCGTGATCATCTCGCATGAAAGATCGCGAAGGCCAGCGGGTCGCCGCCGGGCCCTCGTGCGTGGTCGTGGTCAGCTTTGCTGACGGAAGTCCAGCATGTAGAAGACCTTGTCGTAGCGGCGTTCGCCGACGGCGACGAAGCCGGGCAGACGGCCGTACTCGGTGAAGCCCAGCGACCGGTAGAGGCGCAGGGCATTGGTGTTGTCGCCACGGGCGTCCAGAGTGAGGACCTCGATTCCCGCCTCCCGGGCGTCAGCGATCAAGGCAGCGGTCAGCGCCCGACCGACACCACGGCCATGGGCATCAGCATCTACCGCGATCTTCTCGAGATCGGCGTGTGGCCGATGAGTCGGGCGGGCGTAGCGGAGCCAGTACCCCAACCCGACAAGCCGACGGTCGAGGTAAGCGGCCCGCAAGGCCGCATCCCCGGCCTGCACCGCAGAGACGACGTGGCCGAGAAGTTCCGCCACCTCATCCCGCGAGGGTGGTTCGACCCAGCCCAGCGCAGCACCTCCACTGACCAGGTCCGCCAGGATCTGGTGGGCCGACTGCGCAAACCGGACCTCCAGCTCCGGATCGGAAGTCAGCTTCATGGCGTCAACGATGGCTGGCTCAGTGGTCACACCGCTGGTCATGGCCCGATTCATGACCCGCAGCCTAGGCCAGCCCAAGGCCCAGCCGAGACCCCGCGCTCCAGCCTCGGCGGAAGCCAAGCCGTTACTGACCCAAGCTCCTAGCCGCATCTTCGGGGGCAGTCCGGGCGGCACGTCCGGACTGCCACTCGCCCAGGCAGCACGTCCGGGCAGTACCTCCGGGCAGCCACGTCCGGGCCGGGCTTGCCGTTTTCGCCGTACCCCGCCCCACCCCTGCCGCCGTCCGCCCCACCGCGTCCCGCCCATCCGGCGCTGTACGGGACGGCGGGTGCTGCGTGCAGGATCGCTGTCAGCCGTTGCCGGAGGCCAGCTCGCGGCTGCGGTCGCGGGCGGCCTCCAGGGCGGCGAGCAGTGCCGCCCGTACGCTGTGGCGCTCCAGCTCGCGAATCGCGTTGATGGTGGTGCCCGCCGGGGAGGTCACGGCCTCACGGAGCTTGACCGGGTGCTCGCCGCTGTCGCGGAGCATCACGGCGGCACCGATGGCCGCCTGGACGATCAGGTCGTGGGCCTTGTCCCGGGGCAGGCCGAGCAGAATGCCCGCGTCCGTCATCGCCTCGACCAGGAAGTAGAAGTACGCGGGCCCGGAGCCGGAGAGGGCGGTGGCCGCGTCCTGCTGGGCCTCGGGCACGCGCAGGGTCTTGCCGACGCCGCCGAAGATCTCCTCGGCGTGCGCGAGGTGCTCCGCGGTGGCGTGGCTGCCCCCCGAGATGACGGACATGGCCTCGTCGACGAGCGCCGGGGTGTTGGTCATGACGCGGACCACCGGGGTGCCCGCGGCGAGCCGCTCCTCGAAGTAGGAGGTGGGAATTCCCGCCGCGCCGCTGATGACGAGGCGGTCGGAGGGGACATGGGGGACGAGCTCGTCGAGCAGCGCTCCCATGTCCTGGGGCTTGACGGTGAGGATGAGGGTGTCGGCGGTCTTCGCGGCCTCGGGGTTGGAAACGGGCTCGACGCCATAGCGGCTGCGGAGCTCTTCCGCGCGCTCGCGGCGGCGTGCGGTCACCAGGAGGTCGGACGGGGACCAGCCGCCGCGGATCATGCCGCTGAGCAGGGCTTCGCCGATCTTGCCGGTGCCGAGGACGGCGACCTTCTGCGTCATGGTGGCGCTCACCTCATCGGGGGTGGATTGCTGTGTGTGCGCACGGCGGATTCGTCCGTGCGGTGCGGGGTCCATCCTGGCACCGGTCGGACTCGGGCGCGGCGCCGTCCCCGCTGCGGCCGCCGGCGTGTGGCCTGCGTGACCTGGTTGCTTCAGCCCGGTCCTCCGCCACAGCATGCGCCCCGGCCCTCTCCGCGACAGCGTGCAACGCCCCTCGCGGCGTGAGCCGGGCGCACTCCCGAAGCGGACGGGCCGGCCGTCCGCGGCGCGTACGAGGGGCCCCCGGGTTCAGGCCGTGCGACGGCGGAGGGTGGCCGCGCCCAGGATGAGGACCAGGAGCGCGCTGCCTGCCACGACCACGGCGTCGCGTACGAAGTCGCCCGTCACCGAGGAGTTGCGCAGCACCTCGTTCATACCGTCGACCGCGTACGACATGGGCAGGACGTCGGAGACCGCCTCCAGGGCGGGCTGCATCGTGTCCCTCGGCGCGAAGAGGCCGCACAGCAGAATCTGCGGGAAGATCACCGCGGGCATGAACTGCACGGCCTGGAACTCGCTGGCCGCGAAGGCACTGACGAACAGCCCGAGTGCCGTACCGAGCAGGGCGTCCAGGAGGGCCACGAGGAGCAGGAGCCAGGGCGAGCCCGCGATGTCCAGGTCGAGCGCCCAGACCGCGAGCCCCGTGGCGAAGGCCGCCTGGACGATGGCGAGCAGGCCGAAGGCGATGGCGTAGCCCAGGATCAGGTCGCCCTTGCCCAGGGGCATGGAGAGCAGGCGTTCCAGCGTGCCGGAGGTCCGTTCGCGCAGGGTGGCGATGGACGTGACCAGGAACATGGTGACCAGCGGGAAGATGCCGAGCAGTGAGGCGCCGATGCCGTCGAAGGACTGCGGGTCGGCGTCGAAGACGTAGTAGAGCAGGGTCAGAAGCCCGCACGGGACGAGAAGCAGCAGGGCGATGGTGCGCGGGTCGTGGCCGAGCTGCCGCAGCACACGGCGGGCGGTGGCGAGGGTGCGGTGGGCGTTCACTGGTCACTTCCTGCGGTCGAGCCGACGGAGGGGCGGGGCCGGCCGGTGTCCGGGTCGGCGGCGTCGCGCTGTTTCGCGTCGTCGACCAGGCGGAGGAAGGCTTCCTCGACGGTGCCGGCGCCCGTACGGTCCCGGAGCGCGGACGGGGTGTCGTCGGCGAGGATGCGGCCCGCTCGCATGAGCAGCAGCCGCCGGCAGCGTTCGGCCTCGTCCATGACGTGGGAGGAGACGAGGAGGGTGGTGCCGCGCTCCTCGGCGAGGCGGTGGAAGAGGTTCCACAGATCGCGGCGGAGTACGGGGTCGAGGCCGACGGTGGGTTCGTCGAGGACCAGGAGTTCCGGGCTGCCGAGGAGTGCGACCGCGAGGGAGACCCGGGAGCGCTGGCCGCCGGAGAGGTTGTCCGCCAGGGCGTCGGCGTGGTCGGAGAGGTCGACCTCGGCCAGGGCTCGGTCGACCTGCGTCTGCCGGTGGGAGCGGCTGAGGCGCGGATCGAGCACGGCGGCGTAGTAGTCGAGGTTCTGCCGGGCGGTCAGGTCGGCGTAGACGGAGGGCGCCTGGGTGACGTAGCCGACGAGGGAGCGCAGCGGTGCGGCGCCGGCCGGGCGGCCGAGGACCTCGAGGGCACCGGTCACCTTGGCCTGGGTGCCGGCGATGGCGCGCATCAGGGTCGACTTTCCGCAGCCGCTGGGCCCGAGAAGGCCGGTGACCTGGCCGCGGGGGATGTCGAAGTCGACGGTGTCGAGGACGGTACGGCGGCCACGGACGACGCTGAGTCCGCGGGCCCGGACTGCCGGGCCGGCGGACTCCCCTGATTTATTCATCATGCGTTGAATAGTGCTCCGGGAGGGCCGTGCCGTCAAGACGTCCGCCGGGACACGACTCCGCCCCACCGCGGGCGCGGCGGGGCGGAGTTCATGGGATACGGCCGGGGAGGAGCGGCCGGACCGCCCGTACGCGGGTCCGGCTCGGCGTCCGGTCAGGCCGTGGGCATCAGGACGCGGGCTTCTCCCTTCTCGTTGTTGTGGCGTTCGGCCCAGTTGGTCAGTGCTGTGTGGCAGGCGTGGTCGAGGTGGCGCAGGTCCAGGAGGTCGAGTTCGAT
>NZ_JBQQBW010000197.1:0-5842 GCF_052245415.1 Streptomyces sp. 8N706
ACCCCACGGGGAACAGGAACCGAGACCCTGCGGTACACCGGGACCGCGACTCCGCAGTACACCTGGACCGCGACTCCGCAGGACCGCCGGGACCGCGACCTTGCCGTCCCGGCGGGCGCCGCGGCCGACGTGGGCTGCGGCCGACGTGGTGCCACGCGCCGCTGGGCGCCGGAGCGGTCGCCGGGGGCTGCGCCGCGGCGAGAGAAGCTTCTCGCGGGGTGGTGCCGAGGGAGGTGGTCCCGGACGCGCGGTGGGGCCGGCCCCCGGCTCGGAGGCGTATGCCCGCGGCCGGGCCCCGACCAGCGGCCGTATCACCGGGTGCACGGGGCCCCGCCTCCGCTCCGTGCCGGAGTCGGCCGCACCCCCGGCTGAGGGTGTGCTGCCGGCCCGGGGCGTTACGCGGTGGAGGCGGCGGGTGCTTCCTGCTCCGCCTCCACCTGCTGATTCCATGCGCGCTTGGACGCCTGCCAGCCGTCCTCGTCGTGCCCGCGCCGCCAGTAGCCGGAGATCGACAGCCGCTCGCGCGGCACCTCCCGGTCGATCCGCAGATACCGGCGGAGTTCCTTCACGAACCCGGCCTCGCCGTGTACGAACGCGTGGACGTCCCCCGCCGGGAACTCGAGATCGCGCACGGCCGGTACGAGCGCCGTGCCGGCGGGAGCGTCGCCGCGGTACAGCCAGACGACCTCGGTGCCCTCCGGAGCGGTCAGCTCCAGCCGCTCCTCCGGCCCGGCGACCTCCACGAAGGCGCGTACCGTGGCGCCCGCGGGGATGCGCTCCAGGGACGCGGCGATGGCGGGCAGCGCGCTCTCGTCGCCCGCGAGCAGATGCCAGTCGGCGGCCGGGTCGGGGGCGTAACCGCCGCCGGGACCGAGGAAGAGGACCTCCTCGCCCGGGCGTGCGTTCGCCGCCCAGGGACCGGCCAGGCCCTCGTCGCCATGGATGACGAAGTCGACGGCCAGTTCCCGCGCCCCGGGGTCCCAGCTGCGCACCGTGTACGTACGGGTCCGCGGCCACTGGTCGCGCGGCAGGTCACGACGGACGGCCTCGATGTCGAACGGCTCGGGGTAGGCCACCCCCTCGGCCGGGAAGAGCACCTTGATGTAGTGATCGGTGTGCTCGCCCGCCCGGAAGCCGGCCAGGCCCTCACCGCCCAGTACCACGCGGACCAGGTGCGGTGTGAGCCGCTGGGTGCGGATCACCTGTGCCTTGTTGAGCCCGGGCTTTCTGCGAACCGGACGGTCTGCCACGGCGGCCTCCCCTGCCTCAGTGGTTGTTAGGGTTACCTAACCTAACAGCTCACCGCTGAAGGGTGGAGAGCAGCCGCTGCAGCGAGCCGCCGAGCCCCCATCGCTCGGAGAGTGCGCTCAGGGCGGCGGGGTCACGGGGCGTGCGCGGCAGCACCGGGTCGAAGTCGGGCAGCGGTACGTCCGAGGCCACCCGTACCACCTTCGGTGCGACCGCGATGTAGTCACGCGCCTCATGGAGCCGCTTGCGCTGGGACGGGGTGAGCCTCGCGGCGGGATTGCCGACCGCCGCCATGATCCCGGCCAGGTCGCCGTGGTCCGCGAGAAGCTTGGCGGCGGTCTTCTCACCGATGCCGGGCACGCCGGGCAGTCCGTCGCTGGGGTCGCCGCGCAGCAGCGCCAGATCGGCGTACCCACGGCCGTCCACGCCGTACTTCTCCCGCAGCCACGCCTCGTCGACGGCCTGGTGGGTGCCGACGCCCTTGACCGGGTACAGCACGCGCACCCTCCGCGCGTCGTCGACCAGCTGGAAGAGGTCGCGGTCGCCGGTGACGATGTCCACCGGGCCCTCCGCCCGGCCCGTCAGGGTGCCGATGACATCGTCCGCCTCGTACCCGGGGACGCCCACGCGGGCGATGCCGAGTGCGTCCAGGACGTCCTCGATGACGGGCACCTGGGGGGAGAGGGTGTCGGGGACCTCCTCGACATCGGAGCCCTCGGGCACCTCCTCCGCGACCCGGTGGGCCTTGTAGGTGGGGATCAGCTCGACCCGCCAGTGGGGGCGCCAGTCGGCGTCCATACAGGCGACCAGGGACTGGGGGTCGTGGTCATGGACGAGCCGGGCGATGAAGTCCAGCAGCCCGCGCACCGCGTTGACCGGGGTGCCGTCGGGTGCCCTGACCGAATCCGGCACGCCGAAGTAGGCGCGGAAGTAGAGGGAGGCGGCGTCGAGGAGCATCAGGCGTCGGGTCACCTGCACGATGATGCCGTACGGGCCACGGCCAGGTACCGGATGAAAACGGGCAAAACGCAGCTCAATCGACCAGTTAACCTCCGGCAGTTGTGAACTGGGTCGGCGTTGGGCGGCCAAGTCGGCGCCCGTCAGCTGATACGCGCCACGGTGCCGCGCTCCCGGCAGGGGGACTGTCGCGGCCCCGCCCCGGTTCCCGCGAACCGGGGCGGCGCCGAGGCGTTGTGTTCCTTCGCCGCGTTCGCCTTCCGATCCTCGAACGGATGCCGGGCGCCCGGGTCGGCGTCCCGCATACGGCCGTCCCTGGGAGACTGAGGGCATGTCCCTCATGGCTCCTTGCGATGGCTGATCCCGGGGCCCCGGCCCGTGTGGTGTCGCTCGTACCCTCGCTGACCGAGGCCGTCGCCGTCACCGCGCCAGGACTCCTGGTCGGTGCCACCGACTGGTGCACCCACCCGGCGGATCTCGATGTCGTCAGGGTCCGGGGGACCAAGAACCCGGACGTGTCCGCGATCGTCGGTCTCGCCCCGGATCTGGTGATCGCCAACGAGGAGGAGAACCGCGAGCCGGACCTCGCCGCGCTCCGGGCCGCCGGGCTCGAGGTGATGGTCACCGAAGTGCGCAGTCTGGAGCAGGCGTTCACTGAACTGGAGCGGGTCCTCGTACGGGGCTGCGGGCTGGCCCGCCCGCGATGGCTGGACGCGGCGGAGGCGGCCTGGCGGGACGTACCGGCTCCCACTGAGCCGCGGCGCGCGGTCGTACCGGTCTGGCGGCGCCCCTGGATGGTGCTCGGACGCGACACCTTCGCGGGCGACCTGCTGGCCCGGCTCGGTGTCGCCAATGTCTGCGCCGGGCACGCCGACCGCTATCCGCGGATCCCGGTCGACGCACTGAACGCCTGCGGGGCGGACCTCGCGGTCCTGCCCGACGAGCCGTACCGCTTCACCGCCGACGACGGCCCCGAGGCCTTTCCCGGGCTGCCGTGCGCTCTGGTCAGCGGCCGCCACCTCACGTGGTACGGCCCGTCGTTGGCCGAGGCGCCCGCCGTGCTCAGCGCGGCGCTCCGGCGCGCAAACCGGCAGACCTGACGTCTCTGCACGGCCGATGACGTGGTGCAGCGGTCTCACCGGGACAACCTCGAGGGGCAGAACCGGATGTGCCGGATTGCTTGCTGTGGCCTCAGCCCCCGGTGCCGCACCATGGTCGCGTCGACGTCAGCGGGTGACCTTCTCGGCCAGGTATTCCTCCCAGGTCCGCTTGCCCACCGCGCGGTCGGGCGCGGTCAGAGCCCCGGAACGAAAGCCCGCCCCGACCTTCCCCGGGATGAACACCGGCAGGACGAGGCGGCGCTTGCCCGCCGCCAGCAGCCAGCTCCTGGCCAGCCGGCCTGCCGTGTACACCGTCGGCCCGGCCAGGTCCGGCACCTGTCCGGCCGGCCCGTCCAGCGCCAACGCGACGAGACGGTCCGCGACGTCCCCCGGGTCAACCGGCTGGCAGACGGTACGGGCCGGCACGATGACCACGGGCAGCTTGGACAAGGCGGCAAAGCCCCTGTCCAGCAGCTCGGGGAACTGAGTTGCGCGGAGATTGGTCCAGCCGATTCCCGAGGCCGCCAGCAGCCGCTCACCTTCCAGCTTGATCCGATAGTAGGGGTACGGGATCCGGTCGATCCCGACGATGGAAATGTTGACGACGTGCTCGACCCCGGCCCGCTTCGCGGCCTCCAGCAGGTGGTGGAAGGCCGGGATGTCGTTCTTGACATGCCGGATGTCGGTCGCACAGTGGATGATCGTACGGACCCCGGCGAACGCCTCGTCCAGACCCGCGCCGCTCGCCAGATCACCGCGGAACCAGGTCACACCCGCATCGTTTGGCGGCACCGCCCTGCGGGTGAGCGCCCGCACGGGCAGCCCGGTGCGGCGCGCCCGCTCCAGCACCGCGCGGCCGAGTACGCCCGTCGCACCGGTCACCATGATCCCGTCGTTGTTCATCAGCCAGCCCTTCTCGTGTTGCTGTCACTGATGAAGAACCGACGACTCACGTGTTCCGTGACGGCTCCCGCAACTGACCGGCCAGAAAGGCCAGTTTGTCGGGGTTCCGGACGATCTGGATCCCGATGATCCCCGCCTCGCCGACCTCCAGTGCACCCAACGAGGTCAGCGCGCCGTCCTCCCAGCCCAGCGCCACCGCACTGCCGTTCGCCTCGACGATCTCTATCCGCACACCACTCGCCCACCGGGCGAACAGGCCTGCCAGGTACCGAGCCACCCGCTCCCGGCCGACGACCGGCTGCCGCGCCGCACGGACCTTGCCGCCACCGTCCGACCACGCAACCACGTCGTCGGCGAGCAGCGCTTCCAACGGCCCCATCGCCCCCTGCGCCGCCGCCTCCAGAAACCGGGCCAGCAACCCGCTGCTCGACTCCCGGGACGATTCGAACTTCTGTCGGCCGTCCGTCACATGCTGCTTCGCCCTGCGGTACAGCTGCCGCGCGTTCGCCTCCGAGCAATCGATCACGGCCGCGATATCCCGATGGCTGTAGCCGAACGCGTCACGCAACACCACGGCCGCGCGCTCCGGCGGCGTCAAACGCTCCATCAACACCAGCACCGCCAGCGACACCGCCTCGCGCTGCTCCGCCGTCTCCATCGGCCCCAGTGTCCCGTCATCGGTCCGTACCGGCTCCGGCAGCCACGGCCCCACATACTCCACACGCCGCACCCGCGCCGAGGTCAGCCGGTTCAGGCACAGATTCGTGAGCACCTTCGCCAGCCACGGCCCCGGCGCAGTGACCTGCCCGGGCTCGGCCCCGTGCCACCGCAGGTACGCATCCTGCACCGCATCCTCCGCCTCCGCCGCCGACCCCAGCATCCGGTACGCCAACGAGAACAGCCGCGGTCGGAGCTCTTCGAACTGCTGTGCCTTGTCCATAGGTGCATACGCTAGAAGATCATTGAAGATCGTGGTCGGGACGCCTCACCGTGGACCAGGCACCCGTTGCTCCTGGGCGGCAAGGGCGACTGTCCAGGTGCCCCTGTGGGGTCCAGTCCGAGGTGCGCCATCCTCGCCGGAGCAGCCCCCGCAACCGACCCACCAACCGGGGAACCCGGGCCCCTCGAGGCTCCTGCCGCGGCGTGCTCCCGGCACGTGACCCGTACCGACGAGCGCCGGCCGCGAGCACGGGCCGCGGCTCACAGGGACCGCGCGGCCGTCACCAGCGCTTCCATCACCCGCAGGTCCTCGCCCGCCTCCGGGTGCCACTGGACGGCCAGGACGAACCCGTCGCCGTCCGCCAGTTCGACGGCCTCCAGAGTGCCGTCCTCCGCGTGGGCGCACGCGAGCAGGCCACTGCCGAGCCGGTCCACCGCCTGGTGGTGGTAGGTCGGTACGGACGTCGTCTCCGGCAGCACGCTGTCCAGCAGCGTGCCCGGCACCGGCTTCACCTCGTGCCGGGCGAAGACCCCCGGCGAACCGCGGTGGCCGTCGTGCCCCACGGACTCGGGCAGATGCTGCACCAGCGTGCCGCCGAGCGCGACATTGAGCAGCTGCATTCCCCGGCAGATCCCGAGCAGCGGCTTCCCGGAAGCCAGGGCCGCTTCGATCAGGGCCAGCTCCCACGCGTCCC
>NZ_JBQQBW010000198.1:0-5726 GCF_052245415.1 Streptomyces sp. 8N706
GGACCGGACGCTGGAGGAGTTCGGCGGCGGGGACGACGAGCCGGATCCGGACGGTCCGGGGGGTGGCGGTCAGCCACCGTCGGACGGGCCGGAGTCGTCCGGGCCGCAGGGTTCCGAGGCTTCCCGGGAGCCGTCGGAGGGTGAGGGGCCCGAGCCCTCCGGGCCCGAGGCAGAGAACTCATCGGATGCGCCGTCGGGCGCGGAGCCGCCGTCCGAGCCGGCGTCGGAGTCGCCGTCCGAGTCGCGTTCCGAGTCCCCGTCGCAGGAGGACGGCGGGCCCGGTGGCTCCGGCGGTGAGCAGGGGGCCGTCGGCGCGGCGGAGCCGTTCCGGACGAAGATGCTGAGCGTGCCGGGGCTGGGCGAGGGCGCGGCCGGCCGGCGCTCGCGCGCCCGTACGGCGCATGGGCGCACCACGGGGGCGCGACGGCCCCAGGGTGCGCTGACCAAGCTGCACTTGGCGGCCACGGTGCAGGCGGCCGCTCCGTACCAGCACGCGCGCGGGCGCCGCGGGCCCGGGCTGGTCGTGCGACGGGACGATCTGCGGCAGGCCGTGCGCGAAGGGCGGGAGGGCAACCTCGTGCTGTTCGTGGTGGACGCCTCCGGCTCGATGGCGGCACGGCAGCGGATGGGCGCGGTCAAGGGCGCGGTGCTGTCCCTGCTGCTGGACGCGTATCAGCGCCGGGACAAGGTCGGGCTGGTGACGTTCCGGGGAACGGACGCCGAGCTGGCGCTGCCGCCGACCTCGTCCGTGGAGGCGGGCGCGGCACGGCTGGAGTCCCTGCCGACCGGCGGGCGTACGCCCCTGGCGGCGGGGTTGCTGAAGGCTCATGAGGCTCTGCGGGTGGAGCGGCTGCGGGATCCGTCGCGCCGCCCCCTGCTGGTCGTGGTGACGGACGGCCGGGCCACGGCGTCCCGTGCCGGGCGCCGCGCGGCACCCGGGGCCGGCGCTGCCGGAAGGGCCGGCGCCGGCGGTGCCGCAGGTGGTGCCGGCGCGGGGCAGCAGGGCGAGCCGGTGGCTCTGGCCTCCCGCGCCGCCCGGCTGCTGGCCTCGGAGGGTACGGCCTCGGTGGTCGTGGACTGCGAGTCCGGCCCGGTGCGGCTGGGGCTGGCGGGAGCGCTGGCCCGCGATCTGGGCGGAACGGCCGTGACGTTGGACGAGCTGCGGGCGGAGAGCATGGCCGCCCTCGTCCGGGATGTACAGGGAACGCCGGGAACACGGAGGGCCGCGTAATGCCACAGGGTAAGCCGAGTGCCGTACCGGACGACGGGCTGACGACACGCCAGCGCCGGAACCGGCCGCTGGTCGTCGTGCACACGGGCGTCGGCAAGGGGAAGTCCACGGCGGCCTTCGGGCTGGCGTTGCGGGCATGGAACCAAAGCTGGCCGGTCGGTGTATTCCAGTTTGTAAAGTCCGCGAAGTGGCGGGTCGGCGAGGAGCGCGCACTGCGCGTCCTCGGTGACTCGGGCGAAGGGGGGACCGTCGCATGGCACAAGATGGGCGAGGGCTGGTCGTGGGTCCAGCGCGACATCGAGTCGAGCGAGGAGGCCGCGAGGGAGGGCTGGGAGCAGGTCAAGCGCGATCTGGCGGCGGAGACATACCGGCTGTACGTACTGGACGAGTTCGCGTATCCGATGCACTGGGGCTGGGTGGACACCGACGAGGTGGTGTCGGTGCTGCGGGACCGCCCGGGCACTCAGCACATCGTCATCACGGGGCGTAACGCTCCCGAGCAGCTGGTCGAGGCAGCCGATCTGGTCACCGACATGTCCAAGGTCAAGCACCCCATGGATGCCGGGCAGAAGGGCCAGAAGGGCATCGAGTGGTGATGCCCTCCGCCGCCTCGTCCGTCCCCCGGCTGGTCATCGCCGCACCGGCTTCCGGCAGCGGCAAGACGACCGTGGCGACGGGTCTGATGGCGGCCTTTGCGGAGCGCGGCCTCGCCGTGTCCTCGCACAAGGTCGGGCCGGACTACATCGACCCGGGCTACCACGCGCTCGCCACGGGACGGCCGGGCCGCAACCTGGACGCGTATCTGTGCGGGCCGGAGCGGATCGCGCCGCTCTTCCTGCACGGTACCGCGGGTGCGGAACTCGCCGTGATCGAGGGCGTGATGGGCCTGTACGACGGGGCCGCCGGGCAGGGGGAGCTGGCGTCGACCGCCCATGTCGCCAAGCTGCTGCGTGCGCCGGTGGTGCTGGTGGTCGACGCGTCCTCCCAGTCCCGGTCGGTGGCAGCGCTGGTGCACGGCTTCGTCTCCTGGGATCCGGAGGTGCGCCTCGGCGGGGTGATCCTCAACAAGGTGGGCTCGGACCGGCACGAACAGCTGTTGCGGGAGGCGCTGGACGCCTCGGGGGTCCCGGTGCTGGGTGTCCTGCGGCGGACGGACGAGATCGGCACTCCGTCCCGGCATCTGGGCCTGGTCCCGGTCGCCGAACGGCGCGGCGAAGCCGTGGAGGCGGTGGGAGCCATGGCGGCGCGGATCCGGCAGGGATGCGAGCTCGATGCCCTGCTCGCGCTGGCCCGTACCGCTCCCGCGCTGTCCGTCCCGCCATGGGATCCCGCGGAGGGCGTCCTGGAGACGGGACGGCTGCCGGAGAGGCCGGTGGTCGCCGTCGCGGGCGGGTCCGCGTTCACCTTCTCCTATGCGGAGCACAGGGAGCTGCTGGCCGCCGCGGGGGCCGAGGTGGTCACCGTCGATCCCCTGCGGGAGGAGCGACTCCCCGAGGGGACAGCCGGGTTGGTGATCGGCGGTGGCTTCCCGGAGGTGTACGCGCCGGAGTTGTCGGCGAACGAGCCGCTGCGCAAGGCCGTGGCGGAGCTGGCCGCGTCGGGGGCGCCCGTGGCGGCGGAGTGTGCCGGGCTGCTGTATCTGGCCCGGTCGCTGGACGGCAGCCCGATGTGCGGGGTGCTGGACGCCGAGGCACGGATGTCTCAGCGGCTCACCCTCGGCTACCGCGAGCTGGTGGCGGTGTCGGACAGCGTGCTGGCGCCTGCCGGGACCCGGCTGCGCGGGCATGAGTTCCACCGCACGGTGCTCGATCCGGGCGCCGGGCCGGCGGCCGCGTGGGGGCTCGCGCACCCGGAGCGTCGTCTCGAAGGATTTGTCCACGGGGGTGTGCACGCCTCGTATGTCCATGTGCACTGGGCCGGCACGCCGGGCATGGCCCGAAGGTTCGTAGAGAGGTGTGCGAGATGTCCCGTCCTGTAGAAGGGCCCCGGCTGATCGGGGTCGGTGTGGGCCCCGGCGATCCGGAGCTGGTGACCGTCAAGGGTGTGAACGCCCTGCGGGAGGCCGACGCCATCGTCGTCCCCGTCATGGAGGACGGGGGCACGGGCCGCGCCGAGGCGACCGTGCTGCACTATGCCGATCCGGCGAAGGTGGTCCGGGTCGTGTTCGCACTGAACGAGCGCAGCGACCGGGCCCGTCGCGAGGCCGCGTGGGACGCGGCGGGCGACCGGGTGGCGGGACTGCTGCGGGCGCACGGCACGGTGGCCTTCGCCACCATCGGCGACCCCAACGTCTACTCGACCTTCACCTATCTCGCCCAGACGGTGGGCGATCTGGTGCCGGGGCTGGCCGTCGAGACCGTGCCCGGCATCACGGCGATGCAGGATCTCGCCGCGCGGAGCGGGGCGGTGCTGACCGAGGGCACCGAACCGCTGACGCTCGTCCCGGTGACCGCGGGGTCCGCTGTGCTCAAGGACGCGCTGGAGGGGCCGGGGACAGTCGTGGCATACAAGTTCGGGCGGCTGGCGGCCGAGGTGGCGTCCGCGCTGCGTGCCACGGGCCGTACGGACGGCGCCGTCTGGGGTTCGGCTCTGGGGCTCCCCGGGGAGTCGATACGTCCCGCCGCGGAGCTGGATGCGGCGCCGCTCCCCTATCTCTCCACCCTGATCGCCCCCGCGAGGCGGGACAGCGGGCGCGGCGGAAAGCTCTGAGATCCCCGCCGGCGGCCGCGAGACCCGAGGCTCCGGCGTGCCGCCGCCCCTCCCCCGTCGTTCCACCCCTGTGTTCCTGTACTTGAGAGGACTCCATCCATGGCCGCTGAGACCACCGGCAAGGTGACCTTCGTCGGCGCCGGTCCGGGCGCCGCCGACCTGCTGACCTTCCGCGCGGCTCGTGCCATCGCGGAGGCGGATGTCGTGATCTGGGCGGCCAGCCTGGTGCAGGAGGAGGTGCTGGAGCACGCCCGCGACGACGCGGAGATCCTGGACTCGGCGACCATGTCCCTGGAGGACGTCCTCGTCGTCTATGAGCGGGCCGTACGGCACGGGCTCCGGGTGGCACGGGTCCACTCCGGCGACCCCGCCCTGTGGGGCGGCACGCAGGAGCAGCTGGACCGCTGTGTGGAGCTGGGTCTGGAGGTCGAGATCGTTCCCGGGGTGTCGGCGTTCTCCGCCGTCGCGGCCATAGCCCAGCGGGAACTGACCATTCCCGAGGTCGCCCAGTCGGTGATCCTCACCCGCCTCGGTGGGGGCAAGACACCGATGCCGCCCGGCGAGGAGGTGCGCGAGTTCGCCCGGCACGGCACGACGATGGCGCTCTTCCTGTCGGCCGCCCGTTCGGGTCAGCTCGCCGAGGAACTGCTGGAGGGCGGCTACCCGGCCGACACCCCCGTGGTGATCGCCTACCAGGCCACCTGGCCGGAGGAGTTGGTGCGGCGTTGCACCATCGGCACCCTGGAGGCCACCGTCAAGGAGCACAAGCTCTGGAAGCACACGCTGTTCCTGGTGGGCCCGGCGCTGTCCGCCTCGGGCACCCGCTCGCATCTCTACCACCCGGGGCACTTCCATGGCTTCCGCCGGGCCGACCCGGCTTCCCGCCGGGCGCTGCGCGAGCAGGGGGCACAGCCGTGACGGGCCGACCGGGGCCCGGGGGCCGGGAGCTGGACTCCCGGACGGAGCACGACGGGGACTCCGGCGAGGCGTCCGGCCGGGGCTCCGGCAGGAAGCTCGGGGAGTCGGGCGTAGCAGTCATGAGCGCGGCGCGGCGGAAGGCCGCCCCGGTGGGACCGGCCATCACGGTCATCGGCACCGGCACGGGCGCCGCTCTCTCCCCGCAGGCATACGAGGCTCTCGCCGGGGCGGAGCTCGTCGTCGGCGCGCGCCGCCATCTGGAGGCGGCCGAACTGCCTCCCCATGTCTCCCGGGTGGTCCTGGGCCCGCTGGCGCCGGCTCTCGATCTGATCGAGGAGCGCTTCTCTCCCCCCGCCGAGCCGCCCGGCACCGTACCGGGCGAGCGCGAGGCGTGCGGCGGGGCCGGGGATGCGCACGACGAGGCCAGCGCGCCCCGTGTGGTGGTCCTGGCCTCCGGGGACCCGGGATTCTTCGGAATCGTCCGGGCGTTGGCGGGACGGTTCGGGGCCGGGGCGCTGGAGGTGCATCCGACCGCGCCGTCCGTCGCCGTCGCCTTCGCCCGGGCCGGGCTGCCGTGGGACGACGCCGTCGTCGTGAGCGCCCACGGCCGCGACCTCCGCACCGCGGTGCATGTGTGCCGCGCACACCCCAAGGCCGCCGTGCTGACCGGCCCCGGGGCGGGACCGGGCGAACTCGGCGCCGCGCTGGTGCAGGCCGGGGCCGAGCGCACGCTGGTCGTCGCCTCGGCGCTGGGCGTGCCCGGCGAGGAGAGCGTCGAGCGGCTCTCCCCCGCCGACGCCGCCGCCCGCGACTGGCCGGGCGCGGTCGGCGTCGTGCTCTGCCTGGACGAGAGCAGGGCGCTCTCGCC
>NZ_JBQQBW010000199.1:0-5695 GCF_052245415.1 Streptomyces sp. 8N706
GCCACGTCCACGTAGGCGGAGCGGCATTCGGGGGCCTCGGGCATAGAACGCCACGCGATCAGGAGGGCGGCGGCGGTGACGACCAGGCCGAGCCCGTAGGCGGCCCGTACCCCGCCGAGCTCGGCGAGCAGTGCGGCCAGCGGGTAGCCGACGCCGGCCCCGATGATCGAGACCACCGAGATCAGGGCGATCACGGCCGCGCTGCGCTCCTCGGGGAGGTGGTCCCGGGCCACGCCCATCATCAGCGCCGTCGGCCCGAGCCCGACGCCCTGGGCCGCCCTGCCGGCCAGCAGCCACGCGAACGGCAGCGGCAGCACGGTGAGCGCGCTGCCGGCGACGACGACCGCCAGCGTGGCGAGGATCGTGGCCCGCCGGTGCGGGCCGGCTCCGAGCCGGCCCAGGACCGGCGTGGCGACGGCGCCGCTGAGCAGCGCGACGGTCAGCGTCCACTGCGCGCTGCCGAGCGAGACGTGGAACGAGGTCGCCACGCTGGTGATGAGCGGCGCCCCGAGGCTGGCGACCGCCGCCACGACCAGAGCGATGAACATCAGGGCGGGGACCAGCAGCCGCGCCTCGGAACGCGCCACCGGGAACGCCTTCACCGCGACCCCGCCGACCGGCTGCCCGGTCACTGCTTCGGCCCTTCGCGGTCCTGGCTTTCGAGCTCTGCCAGATGCTTCAGCGCCGGAAGGGCCGCCACCAGCGCCTCGACCTCGTCGCCGGTGAGCTCGCCGATCAACCGCTCGAACGCGTGGACGCCCGCCTGGCGCCGCCTCCGGACATAGGAGGCGCCGGCCTCGGTCAGGCACACCAGCGTGACCCGCTTGTCGGACGCGTCGCCCCGCCGCTCGACCAGGCCGGACTCCTCCATCACCCGGACCAGGGCGGTCATCGCGGGCTGGGTGACGCCCTCGACCGCGGCCAGATCGGTGATGCGCCGCGGGCCGGTCCGGTCCAGGGTGGCCAGGGTGGCGGCGGACGTCAGGCTCATGTCCCGGGGCAGGCGTCTCGCGGCCCTGGTGGCCAGGCCGTAGAGGGCTGCCCCGATGGCGGCGGACGCGCCAGGAGCGGTGTCTTGACGACTCATGCTCGAAACATAGCATTTTTATATTCATAGTTTATGGAAATGGGACTGGCGCGGGCGGCCTCGATCCGCACCCGCGACGGCGGCCGGCCATCGCGCTCGGTGACGCGGCCGGAACCTGCCGCGCCCGTCGACCAGGAAGTGCTCGTCCAGCACCTCCGGCGCGTGGTGGGCCATGGCCGTCTCAGTGCCCGGCGATAGAATGGCGGCCCGCGCGCCCGCCCACGGCGTTCCAGCAGTACCTCGACAAACGAGGACTGCCCCGGCCCCTGTGGTGGAGGCAGGGTAAATGACCCCGAACCTCAAGATTCCCGACAGAGTCGCTCAACTTGACTGCCGCTGACGAGGTCAGCGCCGACTGTCTCCAGGGGCAAGCAAGCTGGTGACCTCGGCGATTGGCTCCGCCGAGGGATGGAAATAGCGCCGTACGTTCTCCGGCTTCTTGTGCCGTGACTTGGCCATAAGCATTGGCAGGCTGGCTCCGGCCTCGCCGAGATGAGTGAGCCCGGAGTGGCGCCATTCGTGCAGGTCCCAGCCCGCGCCCTGCACGCCGGCGAGTGCCGTATGAGCGTCGAGCATGGCGCGAGCCTGCCCGTACGACAGCCGCGCGAGTCCGGTGTCCGGGCAGACGTCGCGCGGGCTGACGACCTTGCCGGGGCCCGGCTTGCGGTGGGTGACGAACACCGGCCCGCGGGTGCGGCCCTTGATCAGGCGGGGCAGAAGACGTGCGGTGCCGGCGTCCCAGAACACAGTGTGGAATCCACCCAAGGCGCGAACCGCGTTTCCGCAGGTGAGGGAATTCCGTCAGTTTTACGACAACAGGCGAAGGGATTTCCACCACACAACCGGTACGGCGCGACCTCCGCGTGTCGGACAGGGCCCCTCCGGCCTATCGCCACCGCTTTCATCGCCGGAACCCCGCGTCGGCGGGAGGACAGGGTTCCGAGGCCGATTTGCCGACGCCGGGCGGAACACCCCAGCGTCGGCGGGGAGGACGAGTTCGCGGTGGACCGGGAGAGCCCGCGTCGGCGCGGAGCAGTGCGCCCAGACGTCCACGTGGTGCGGGGCATCGAGGCGATCCCCGCGCGTGCGGGGAGCAGTCAGCCAGCTCTCGCGTGCTGGGCAGTTTGTCGGGACCATCCCCGCGCCTGCCGGGAGCAGAGCCACGACCCGAGCCCCACCCCGGGAGCAGCCCTGGCCACCTCCTACCTCCCGCTCAGCCTCGGGGCCATCCCCGCGCGTGCGGGGAGCACCCCGCCTGGTGACGGGGGAAGCTTGCTAGCCGGGGCCATCCCCCGCGCGTGCGGGGAGCAGTCGGCCATACGATCCCCCATCGGTTGTTTGGTGGGGCCATCCCCGCGCGTGCGGGGAGCAGTTGATCGTCCACCCGGCGAGCCCCGGCGAGTAGGGGCCATCCCCGCGCGTGCGGGGAGCAGAAGAGCGCCGGATTCGGCGCGTCAGGGCCTGGGGGGCCATCCCCGCGCGTGCGGGGAGCAGACTGTGCGACCTGCGCTCTTACTGATGGCGAGCGCTGGTTTTGAGTAGTTTCACTGATTGCCGCCAATGGTGCGAAGCGGATATGGTTGTTAGATCCGTGATGGGCCGGGGCTGTGCACGGTACCCGCCTCGGTGGGTCCGTGGGCAACACGGTGTACCAGCAGGAGGACACCGACCCGTTTCTGTGTAGCACGGGATGGCCGGCCGGGGCTGAGTCGAGTGGGCTGTTTCTTCAATAGAGGTCCCGGAGCATGGGGTTTGCCTGTATTGATACTTGGCATGGCGGGTGAGGGGGGGTCCCGAACGGGGCTGGGGGGGCCGGCTTGTAGGGCTGGTGCGGAACGTGTGGGCCAAGCATGACCGGGATGGCGACGGTTGGCTGCCCTTGTGGCGGCATATGGAGGACGCCGCTGCCGTGGCGGGGCTGTTATGGGATCGGTGGCTGCCGGCGAACGTGCGGGAACTCATAGGTGAGACGCTGCCAGCGGGGACCGCGGATGCCCGGCTCCTGGCGGTGTGGTTGGCCGCTGTGCATGACATCGGGAAGGCCACTCCGGCTTTCGCCTGTCAGGTCGATTCGCTCGCTGACCGGATGCGTGCGGTGGGGCTTGAGATGGCGACTCGGCGGCAGATGGGGCCGGATCACTCGCTGGCTCCGCATGGGCTGGCGGGGCAGGTGCTGCTGGGGGAGTGGCTTGAGGAGGGACACGGCTGGAGTGGCCGGGAGGCGGGGCAGTTCGCCATCGTGGTTGGGGGCCACCATGGTGTGCCGCCGGACCACCACCAGCTCAAGGACCTCTACGACCATCCGGAGCTGCTGCGCACTCCTGGGCCTTCACGGCCCTTGTGGCGGCGGATGCAGGGCGAACTCCTTGATGCGTGCGCGGACGAATTTGGGGTGCGTGAGCGACCGGATGTGTGGCGGCGGGTGAAGCTTCCGCAGCCGGTGCAGGTGCTCCTTACTGCGGTGGTGATCGTCGCTGACTGGATCGCGAGCAATCCCGACCTCTTCCCGTATTTCCCGCAGGCGGCATCCCAGACCGGTGATGAGCGGGTGGCCGCGGCCTGGCGGGGGCTGTGCCTGCCGCCGCCCTGGCGTCCTGATGAGCCGCCTGCGGATGTGCAGGAGTTGTTCGCTTCCCGGTTCGAACTGCCGCCGGGGGCGGAGCCCAGGCCGGGCGGTGGAGCTGGCGCGGGCCATGCCCGAGCCGGGCTTGATGGTGATTGAGGCGCCGATGGGGGAGGGGAAGACGGAAGCGGCTCTTGCCTCGCTGAGATTTTCGCGGCTCGTTCGGGCGCGGGAGGGGTCTTCTTTGCGCTGCCCACGATGGCTACAGGAAATGCGATGTTCCCTCGCCTGCTGGAGTGGCTTGAGCATCTGCCCGCTGGAGAGGGCAGGCGGTTGTCGGTGCTGCTGGCCCACTCCAAGGCGGCGCTGAATGAGGAGTTCGCCGATCTGGAGAGGGCGAGTCGGCAGGCGATCGCCGCCGTCGCCGTGGACGCCGCCAACGACCCGGTCGAGCAGTGGCGCCCCTCGCCCGAGAAGCGGGCGGCACCGGCCGAGCTGGTTGCACATCAGTGGCTGCGGGCCGTAAGAAGGCGATGCTGTCGTCCTTTGTCGTGGGTACCGTCGATCAGCTGCTGTTCGCCGGGCTCAAGAGCCGCCACTTGGCCCTGCGCCACCTCGCAGTGGCGGGCAAGGTCGTGGTGATCGATGAGGCGCATGTCTACGACACCTACATGAGCGTTTACCTGGACAGGGTGCTGTCCTGGCTGGGCGCCTACGGGGTGCCAGTGGTCGTGCTCTCTGCCACCTTGCCCGCTGCCCGGCGGCGACAGCTGGCCGAGCGTATGCGGGAGCCCGGGCGGGCGCCACGGAATTCGACGTCTTGGCCGACGCCGACGCCTACCCGCTGTTGACGGCAGTGGCGCCGGGCGCGGGACCTGTCCTGGCACATCCCGGGGCCAGTGCGCGCGGTGGCGAGGTGCAACTCGAGCGGCTGGATGACGACCTGGACTGTCTTGCTGACCGGCTGGAGGCTGAACTCGATGGGGCCGGCTGTGTCCTGGTCGTCCGCAATACGGTCAAGCGGGTTCTGGAGACCGCCCGGGTGCTGCGCGCGCGGTTCGGCGACAAGCACGTGACCGTGGCCCACTCGTGCTTCCTCGACGTGGACCGGGCGGCGAAGGACGCCGACCTCCTGGACCGTTTCGGGCCGCCCGAGAAGGCAGGTGACCGGCGCCCGGAGAAGCCGCACATTGTCATCGCCAGTCAGGTCGCTGAGCAGTCCCTCGATGTCGACTTCGACCTGCTGGTCACCGACCTGTGCCCGATCGACCTGCTGCTCCAGCGGATGGGACGCCTCCACCGCCACCAGCGCTCACGCCCCGAGCGGCTTCGGACCCCGCGCTGCCTGATCACTGGCGTCGACTGGAGTGCCGACGTGCCCGCTCCGGTGCGGGGGTCGGTCGTCGTGTATGGCGAGTACGCGCTGCTGCGTTCGACAGCCGTGCTCCTGCCGCATCTGGACTCCCTGACCAAGCCGGTAGGGCTCCCCGAGGACATCAGCCCGCTGGTGCAGGGCGCCTACTGGGACGGTCCGGCCGGGCCCGAGACCTGGTCAGGGACGCTGGCCAAGGCGCGGAAGCGGCATGAGGAGCACCGCAGGGACCAGGCCGAGCGGGCCGAGCATTTCCGCCTCGGTGAGGTAGGCCGGCCGGGGCGGCCGCTCTTCGGCTGGATCGCGGCCGGTGTCGGCGACGCGGATGACACCCGGGCCGGGCGGGCCCAGGTCCGGAAAGCGGCAAGGTGTACCCGTTGGGCGTCGGCTGGGCGGGCACGCTCGGCGGCGTCTTCGCCGAAGGCGACACCCTGCGCGAGACCCTGCTCCTCAACCTGGTTGCCTCCGATACCTCCGGCCTGCGGTTCGGCGAGGATGACCGCCCCGCCTGGCGGCGTGAGCCGTGCGGGCCGGAAGCTGCCGAGCGCGATCTCGTGGAGCAACGGCCATCGGGCGTGCGGGATCTGTACACCTGGCAGACGCGGCGGTTGCGGTTGCACTTTGACACTGCCGGGGTCCACGGTGTCGTCCTGGGTTACGGTGACCCGCTGGC
>NZ_JBQQBW010000002.1:0-174924 GCF_052245415.1 Streptomyces sp. 8N706
CCGCGGGCTTGTCGCTCCACCATGGATCTCGACCGGCCGTCGGCGGGCTGCCGGCCCGGACCGGGGCGCCGGCGGGACGTCCGGCCGGGTAACCTCTGCTGACTTCCCCGGGGGCGATGTTTCCGGAATGCGTCAGGCCCTATGGCTCGATCACCTGGACGACATCGCGCGGTACGCCGAGACCCAGTCCTGCGCACCGCACGAGCTGGCCGCCGCCATCCGGGCGTGGGACGCCCGGCTCAGCACCGCTGTCTCGGCCGGTGCCGAGGCCGTGCTGGCGGGCCGGACCGGCGACGGCCTGCGGCTGTGGGGCATGTCGGCCGGCAGGGTCGAGGAGATCACCGACCCAGTGCTCCCGCTGTCATTATGGGGACTGCTCGACGAGCTCCACGGAACGCTGCCCGCAACCGGAGGACTGGAGCCGGCCCTGTACGCCGCAACGCTCGCCCAGTACGCGCTCATGGAGGAGAACCGCTGATGACCGCTGCCGACCGCGTTCCGCTCGACAAGTACCAGGCGATGAGCGAGGACGAGCTCTACGAGGAGCTGGGCCTGCGCCTGCTCGGCTCCGGCCCCGGTATGACGCCGGACGACCGGCGTGAGGCCCGCGGCTTCGGCCGCGACTGGTTCCACAACCAGTACGACCGGCTCCGGCACGGCATCTGCCTCCACCCCAGGCTCCAGAGCCACCGGAAGGACGGCGGCTCCGACATCCTGGTCGACGCAGGCGCCATCTACGGCATCGCGGGTCAGGTGGTCGACGATCCCGTCCAAGCGGCGATCGTGGGCGTGCTGGCCATGCGCATCGGGCTGACGGTCTTCTGCGCCGGTGTCTCACCCGAGGAGCCCCCCGGCGGGGCCTCCGGCTCCTGACCGGCCATGCTGGGCCGGCCTCCGAGACGGCGCGGTGGCCGGAGCCGTGCCGGCAAGTCGTCGCGGCTGGATCAGCGCAATGACCAACCGTTCCGGTGCATTGATCCGGTAAGTTCCTCAGCTCGATCGCCGTGACTTCGCGCGCCCTGACAGGTCGACGCTCTCTCAAGAGCTCCTGGCATGAGAGGGGCAGGGGCCTCCAGGTCGCCGCGAGCCCATGCCCCGCAATTGCGCGCCGTCGCCGACGGCCGGGACCCGGGCGCGCATGCCCCTGCGGGCGCAGTCGCGCAGCAGGCCGGCCCATGCGACGGACGAGGACACGGACTGAGCGAACGCTTCAGGCCCAGTCCGCGGGTGAAATACGCCGACCCGGACGTACGCGCCGCTGACGCGAGGGGGACATGGGCAGTGGCCGGTAATAACACCGCACTCTTTGTGCCCGTGCACAATCGCGGGGGTCTACCATCTGCGCATGACGCCGCCCAGCGCTGACGCGCGCATGACCGATCTGCTCGACCGGCTCCTGGGCTCGGTGGACTCGCTGACCGACGAACTGACCGCCGAGATCCTCAATGGCGAGCACTCGTACGCCGAGAGCACGCTGCTGAGCCACGAGCAGCTGCGCACCGCCGTGCACGACAACCTGTGCGCACTGCTCATGGCCTTGAACAACGGGGGTGTGCCCACCAACATGGACGCCCCGCGGGCGGCAGGCCGGCTCAAGGCCGAACAAGGCATCCCACTGGCCGCTCTGCTCCATGCCTTCCGCCTCGCCGGGCGGTTCATCTGGGACCGGCTGCTGGCCATAGCCCTCGACCAGGACAGCGCCACCTGGCTGCTGCACAGAGCCTCGGACGTCTGGCTGATCATCGACGAGTGCTCCAGCGCCGCTGCCGAGGCCTACCGCACCGCGGTGGAAGAACAGGCGCGCCGCGACGCCTCCGCACGCAGCGTCATGCTCACAACGCTGCTCGACGGCACCGCAGGGAACAGCTCCAGCGCCTGGGAGATCATGCGGGTCCTGCGGCTGGACCGCAATGGACCCTTCCTGGTGGTGTGCGCCGAGATCAACGACGGCGCCGATCCCCTGCCGGCCGTCGAGGGACAGCTTCGGGCGGTGGACATCAATGCCGAGTGGATCCACATGGCAGGAAGCCTGCTCGGCCTCCTCGCCCTCCCGAACGAGCACATGGCCCTGGCGGTGGAGGAACGGCTCGACGGCATCGCGCTCTCCCGCGTCGGCATCAGCCGGTCCTTCACTTCGCCCCTGGACGCGCCGAACGCTCGGCGGGAGGCCCAACTGGCGGCCCAGTGCCTGCATCCCGGGGCTCCCGGCACACACATCTACGGCAGCTCACCGATAGCCCTGCTCGCGGCGACCTCACCCGACGCCGCTTCCGAGGTGGCCCATACGGTCTTCGGCCCACTGCTCACCCTGCCGGCGGCGGAACGAGCCGTCCTGCTGGACACCTTGGACGTCTGGTTCACCGTCGGCGGCTCGACCACACGGGCCGCCGAGCACCTGCACTGCCACCGCAACACCGTCCTGTACCGGCTCCACAGGATCACCGAACTGACCGGCCGGCGAACCGGCGACGCGGACTCCTCCGCGGAGCTCTACGTTGCCCTGCAGGCCGCGCGACTGGGCACCATCCCCGGATAAGGGCTCGACCGGCACGGACACCGGTACGCCGCCCGCCTCCACACGCCAGTCCCGCCCCGAGCGAGGTGCTTTGTGCGGGCTCCCGGCTGAATGCGGAGCAGCGAGCGGCGCGACCCGGCCGGTCGGCGCGCGGACGACGCGTTGGGTAGGCAGCCGCAGCGTGCGAAGGCACTGGCGGTCGCCTGTGATGGCATGGGGCAACAGCTCCAAGCCGAGGGAGCCGGCGCAGGCGATCACGGCATCAGCCGGCCTTGGCCCAGGACGTTGGCGCAGCTGGTGTTGCGGCACCGTACTCGGCCGAGGGGCCACGGGCGCCAGTAGGCTGTCCGTGTCCCTTCAATCGAACGTCGGATTCCGCTTGTGATCGTGCACAAAACTGCCGCCCTCTTCGCTGGTGCCCGGCCCAAAGACCAGGAATCCATGCGGCCCTAGGCTCTGGTCCGCTCGCGGCTGGGGAGCCGACAACTGGTTGTGCCCAGTGCTCCCTGCCGCGCTTGTCCCGGGAACCACCCGTCTGCCGATCTCGAGAGCGGACGACTGGGCTCAAGAAAGGAATGGGCAATGACCGACGTCCCTGCCAGGGGTGGCCGCACCATTGGACGCGGGAAGCACGCGCAGACCAGCCGCCGCGCGTTCATTGGCTTTGTGCTGGGCGGAGCCACGCTCGCCGTGGCCGCCGACCTCCGGCTGGGCACACCTGCCTCTGCCGCGGTGCCCTCAGCGCCCCAGATCCCGGAGTTGTACGACCTCGAGGATATGCAGACCGACGCTGCGCGCCCCACATCCGCGCTGATCAAGATTGTCATCAACGAGGACGGCACCGCATCGTTCGAGCTTCCGCGGATGGAAGTCGGCCAGGGAATCACCACCTCGACAGCGATGATCATCGCCGAGGAGCTCGACCTGCCGGTCGACAAGGTGCACGTGACGTTGGCGCCCGCCCGCCCGGAGTTGGTGTTCAACCAGCTGACCGGCGGATCGAACACCACGGTCTCCACCTTTACACCGGTACGTGTCGCCGCGGCGATCGCCAGGAAAGCGCTGCTGGAAGCCGCGGCGATCGAGCTCGGGTCGGCAGTGGACCTGCTGAAGTCCAAGGACGGAGTGATCAGCGCGCCTGACGGTTCGTCAGTGACTTATGGCTCGCTGTCCACCAAGGCGGCCAGCCGTACTGTCAAGGCGGTGGAGATCGAGCTGAAGCCCGCTTCGAGCTTCTCGGTGATCGGCAAGCCCCACG
The DNA here is from genome assembly GCF_052245415.1 of Streptomyces sp. 8N706. Lineage (NCBI taxonomy): Bacteria > Bacillati > Actinomycetota > Actinomycetes > Kitasatosporales > Streptomycetaceae > Streptomyces > Streptomyces sp. 8N706. Next base: position 3,774 of record NZ_JBQQBW010000002.1, read on the forward strand.
GGCGGGAGGACGCCCGACGTGCGGTCACCGGGCGGAAACAGTTCACGATGGACCTTCAGGTGCCAGGGGCGCTGCCGACCATGGTCTGCCGTCCGCCCACACTGAACGGATCGCCGAAGTCGGTGCGCAACAGTGCCACAGTGCTTGCCATGCCGGGCGTAACGGACGTGGTGATGGTCGGCACAGGAGTCGCCGTACGTGCGGAGACGTTCGGGCAGTGCATCGACGCGGTGCGTGCGCTCGACGTGGAGTGGGAACCCGGCCCGGTGGAGGGTGAGTCCGACAAGACGATCCTGGCCCGGTTGAGGGAGGCCGAGGTGCCGCTGGCGGTCCCGAAGGTTCCGCTGCCGGCGGGCACGGTGGAGGCGGACTTCACCTTCATGTTCCGTAGCAGCGCGGCGCTCGAGCCGAACTGTGCGATCGCCGACGTCCGGTCGGACCGCGCGACGGTCTGGGCGGGACTGAAGTCGCCGATCGTCGCGCAAGGTGACATTGCCAAGGCCGTCGGGCTGCCGCAGAACGCGGTCACCGTCAACGTGGTAACCGGCGGAGGGTCGTTCGGACACAAGCTCTTCGGTGACGCCGCCATCGAGGCCGCCAAGATTTCCAAGGCGATGGGCAAGCCGGTCAAGCTGATGTGGCATCGCGCCGACGAGCCTCGGCAAGGGCGGGTGCACCCCATGGCGACGTCGCGGATCCGGGCTACGTACCTGGGCGGGGAGGTGCTCACCTTCGAACAGCGGCATACCAGTGTGGTCACTGACTTCAGCCACGGACTCGGCGAGATGATCACGGCGACGGCCGACAGGATGCCCGGCGGGCTCAGCGGGCTCGGGTTCTCCGAGAGCATCTTCACGCTGACCCAGGAACTTCCCTACAACTTCGGCGCCGTCACCCAGTTGCTCAACGAGACCGATACGCGCTTCAACACCGGGAGCATGCGCAACATCTACTCGCCGGACGTGGCGTGTGCCAATGAACTGGTGATCGACCAGCTCGCCCGGAAGATGGACAAGGATCCGCTGGCGTTCCGGCTTGCCTTCCTCAAGAACGACCGGGTCAAGGCGGTGCTCCAGAAGGTCGCTGACGTGGGCAAGTGGGGCAGGTCGATGCCCGACGGGACGGCGCAGGGCATCGCGGTCCACAGTGAATACAAGGGGGCGACCGCGGTGCTCGTCGAGATCGACTGTCGACCCGAGACCGTGAACCGCAAGATCAACAACGCCGTCACCGGGCCCCGGGTGACCAAGGCGGTGATCGTCGTGGACGCCGGACTGGTGATCAACCCCAAGGGCCTCGATGCCCAGATGCTGGGTGGTGTCGCGGACGGGATCGCGCTCGCCCTCACCAGCAGCCTTCACCTGAGCGACGGGCATTTCCTCGAAGCCAGCTGGGACAACTACTTCTACACCCGGCAGTGGAACGTGCCCTTTGACTTCGAGTGCATCGTGATGCCCTCTGACTCCGAGCAACCCGGTGGTGCGGGCGAAGCCGGGGTGGCCGCGTCCGTGGCCGCGGTCGCGTGCGCCTACGCCCGTGCGACCGGCACGGTGCCCACGCGGTTCCCGATCAACCACGACACGCTGTCCTTCGAGGTCAAGTCCTTCATCCCACCCGTTCCCGCGTCGCCGTCCGACGGCCTGAGCCACACCTACTGAGGAGCGCACCATGAGCACGCACGCCTTCATCCTCAACGGCAAGCGCGTCACCGTCGACGTCGACGACAACGTTCGGTTGCTGTGGGTCCTGCGTGACGTACTGGGCGTCACGGGACCGAAGTACGGCTGTGGCATCAACGTCTGCAAGGCCTGCACGTCCCACGTCAATGGCAAGGCCTTCAATCCTTGCGCCGTGAAAATCAAGGACGTGGGGCCGGACGACGAGATCACCACCATCGAAGGCTTGCCCGCCCCGGACGGGGCAGACCTGCATCCCATGCAGGAGGCCTGGCTGGAGTACGACGTGGCGCAGTGCGGCTACTGCCAGCCCGGGCAGATCATGGCGGCGGTGGCCAAGGTCAGGCAAGCACGGGCTGCCGGTCATGAGATCAGCGACGCCGACCTCGACGAGATCCGGAACATCTGCCGCTGCGGTACATACAACCGCATCCGGGAAGCGATCAAGGCGGGCGCTGCGCACATGTGACCCGCCCCAGCCCGAGTGCGAATCGATCGCCTCCCCGGCCCCGCGGGCTCCGGCCGCGGGGCGCGGCGGGCTCCAGGGACTCACCCGACTCCCGCTCCCGCCGGATGAGCACGGCGCCACCCGGCGAACTGCCGCAGCCGCCCGCGTCAGGTCGTCGCGCGGTGTGTGGAGCATGCCCTCGCGACAGCCGAGCCCGGCGTCCGGCTGTGCTCCCTTTTCGGCGCTGCTGCCGAACTGGACCCCCTCCCCGCCGGGCGCACCTAGATCGGCGTATCAGCCGAACAGGCGGGCCGCGAAGGTGCTCCTCCTCCGGCGGGGCCGCGCCGCCCGGACGGAGGAGGAGGGCGCCCGGGTGGCGCGGCGGTGGAGAGCGCTATGGAGACGGTGCGCTATGCGGCTTCCCGTCGGGTCTGGACACGCCAGTCCTGGAGTTCGAGGTCTTCCTCGAGCAGTGCGTCCAAGCGGGCGAGAACGGTCAGTCGGGTTCCGGGGAGGTCGTCGCAGCGCCGCCCGGTGACAGCGGCGAGTTCCCCAACGGGCACGTGGACGAGCACTTGACCACCCAGCCATGCGGGCAGAGCGATGAGGGCTTCGGTGGAGCCGGCGCGTACGACGTGGGCCATGGTCCGGATGTGGTCGCCGGCGGAAACCATGGGTCGCCCCCTTCTCCGCTCGCGGTCGCTTGTCTCGACCGATTCACCGGTGGGGGGTGGTAGATCACCATCCGCCTGATACGCCGGTGCGGTCAAGACGAATGCACAGGTGAAATGGGTTGCCGTGGTGACGGTTGCCGACGTGCGCCTGGCAGCAGCGGGACCGGCCGTGTGGCACACCCTCCGCCGGGAAGGCCGCTGCCAACCCAGGTCTGTCGTCACACGAGCCAACGGGCACCCTTCGCCATGGTCACGGCCTGCTCGGACATCGAACTCAGGCATCTAGGAATTCGCGTACCCCAGCGTCCCCGACAGCCGCTTGCCCGCCGCCACCACCGCGTCGATCACGGGCGGCAGCGCCTCGGGCGGCAGCCGGACGGTGGGCGCCGAGATGTTGACTGCGGCCACGGGCGTCCCGCGGAAGTCCAGCACCGGCGCCGCCACCGCGGTCAGGCCGGGCTCGTGCTCCTCGGCGCACACCACGTAACCGGCCCGGTGCTCCTCGTGAAGACGCTCCAGCAGGGCGGGGACGGTCCGGGGCGCGCGCTCGCTGCCGGGCAGGGTTTCTCCCGCGGTCGCGAGCAGGGCGGCCACCTCATCGTCCGAGAGGCCCATCAGCAGGGCGCGCCCGGAGGAGGTGCAATTGAGCGGGGACCTCTGTCCGACGCGCTCGTGGACCTGGAGGGTGCGGGCGGGGCGCTCCGACAGCACTGTCACCACGGCGTTCCCGGCCAGCGATGTGAGGTGCGCCGCCTCGCCGAGCTGACGGACGAGGGCGCGCAGCACGCCGGGCGCCTCATGCCGCAGCGGGTTGTCCTCGGCCGCCGCGGCGAGGGCGAAGAACTGCCAGCCCAACCGGTACTCCAGCGTCCCCGGGTCGCGCACGGCGAAGCCCTCCTCGGCCAGCACCTTCAGGGTGCGCGAGACCTGCGTCTTCTCCCTGCCGATCGCGTTCGCCACCTCCTGGACGCGCAGCGGCCCCTGGCCGAGGGCGCGCAGGACGTCCAGGGCGCGCTGGACGCTGCTGAGGCCGTCGTTGCTCATGGGCCCACTTTCCCGTAGGCGTGCGTATAGCACAACAGGAGTTGTCATATACGCCCTGCACCGCCTAAGGTCGCTGCGCATGTGTGGCATAGCTGCGATTTATCACCAGTCCCCCAAGGACTCCGACCCCCTCCATACAAGCGCCGCGGGCCGATCGATGCTGGGCGGCATCAGGCACCGCGGCCCTGACGACAGTGACCACTGGTCCATCGGGCGTTTCGCCTGGCTCGGCCATACGCGTCTGTCGATCGTCGACCTCGACGGCGGACGCCAGCCCCTCGGCGCCCCCGACACCCCCGGCGACTGGGCGCTCGTCTGCAACGGCGAGATCTACAACCACGCCGACATCCGCGCCGAACTCGGAGAGGCGTCCTTCGCCACCTCGTCCGACAGCGAGTCGGCCCTGGCCCTGCTGAAGCTGCACGGCCCGTCCGCTCTGGACCGCCTCCACGGCATGTGGGCACTGTGCGCCGCCACCCCTGACGGCCGCTTCGTCGCCGCCCGCGACCGGATCGGCATCAAGCCCCTGTACTGGGCGCGCCAGGACGGCACCGTCTGGTTCGCGTCCGAGCTGCGCGCCTTCCCGCGTGAGGTCCAGCCCGCGGTCGAGGCGTTCCCGCCCGGCTGCTCCTGGACGCCGGAGACTGGCGTCGTCCGGTTCGCCGAGCCTGTCACGCGTCCTGCCGAATCCGTCGAGAGCTGGCAGGACCTGATCCCCGAGATCGCCGAGAAGGCCACCTACGAGGTTCTCGTGGACTCCGTGCGTCGGCATCTCATGGCGGACGTCGAGGTCGGCGTCTTCCTCTCCGGCGGGCTCGACTCCAGCGTCGTGGCCGCCATCGCCGCCCGCGAGTACGCCAAGGCCGGCAAGCGGCTCAAGACGTTCGCCGTGGGCACCGATGACTCGCCCGATCTGCTCGCGGCCCGCGAGGCGGCAGCGTTCCTCGGGACCGAGCACCACGAGGCTGTCTTCGATGCGGAGCAGGCAACGGCCGTGCTGGACAAGGTGGTCGCGTCCGTCGAGTCCTTCGACGCCAGCCTCATCCGCAGCGCGGTGCCCAACTGGTTCCTCTCGGAGCTGGCCTCCCGGCACGTCAAGGCCGTCCTGACCGGTGAGGGCGCGGACGAGCTGTTCGCCGGGTACGACTACTACCACAGTGCGCACGCCGACCCCGCCGAAATGGACGCCGAGCTGGCGCGAACTATCGGTGAGCTCCACGGGCTGAACCTCCAGCGCTGCGACCGCGTCACGATGGCGCACGGCCTCGAGGCGCGGGTGCCGTTCCTGGACGCGCAGGTCATCGCGCACGCCATGTCGCTGCCGCCCGAACTGAAGGGACTTGAGCCCGACGGCATGGAGAAGGGCCACCTGCGCCGGGCGTTCACCGGCTGGCTCCCTGAGCATCTGCTGTGGCGCCGCAAGGAGCAGTTCGGCACGGGCAGCGGCGCGCAGGCCGTGCTGACCCCGCGGCTGGACGAGCCGGTGAGCGAGGCCGAACTCAGCGCGGAGGCACCGGAGGTGGAACTGCGGACGGCCGAGGAGCTGGCCTACTACAGGGCGTTCCGGCGAGCGCTGCCGGACGTGCGCCCGGACGCGGTGCTGACGCGGTTCGCCACGGCGTGACGGGAACGTGAGGATTCTCCTGCCGAACTGGCGTCAGGAGTCGTACGGGCCCCCGTGGGGGCCGGGCAGCGGCAGGCGGGGCATCTGCGGGTGCCGCAGGTGCTGCCCGCCGTCGTGGACGTGCGGCCTGAAGGTCTCAGGTCCCGGACATCACCCTCGTCATGCCTGGCTTGACGGGGTGTCCAGGATGAAGAGGCGCAGTTCCGCCGACACCGCGCCGGCGTTGTCCAGCTGGACCAGCGTCCGTGCGTCGGGGATTTCCACATACCGCCCCTGCGGCAGCAGTTCGGCGAGCCGCCGGCCGGTCGCGGGCGGCATCATGCGGTCCTGCGCTCCCCAGGCGATCAGTACGCGGCGGTCGAATTTCTGGAGCTTCCGTGCGGCGTTCAGGTAGGTGTCCGTTTCTGCGTCGCGGCAGAACTTGGCGAAGTCCCGGCGGATTTCGCGGCTGGTGGGCAGGGGCCGGTACCAGCGGCGAACCAGCTCGTAGGGGATGCGACGCTGGGCCATGCCGCCCAGCGAGGTCCGCATCCGCACCAGGAAAGCGACGGCGGCGACCGATCTTTTCCGGCGCCAGGATCATGCCGCACCGGCATGAAGCAGATCGTCGCGGCCGCCGACGCCCCGTACGGCTCCGCCTACCACTTCTTCGTCGGCGGCAAGGCACAGCTGGGCGAGGAGGTGATCCGCACCTCGGGCGCGGCATGTCTGCGCCTGATCGCAGACCTCTTCCAGCCCGGGACGGAGGACATGGCCACCGCCACCGCCACCGCGTTCACAGCCGCCGCAGAAACCCTGCGCGCACTCGACTTCGCCGACCCCTGCCCCGTCGCCAGCGCCGCGCTGGAGGTGGCCAGCACCCACGAGCCACTGCGCCGGGCCACCGCTGAAGTCTTCGCCGACTGGACGGACACCCTCGCCGAGTACTACGCGGAGGGAGACATCATCGGGCCCGCCGCGCAGGAGACCGCGAGTTCGGTCCGCTGCCACCGTCGTCCGCGCGGCGCACGACCAGTGAGGCTGGGCAACTCAGCCGCCGCCGACGGCGCTTTGAGGAGAGCACCCGGCTGTGGGCCACCCCCTCGCCGGCCCCGAGGACTTCGACGACCTGGAGGGGTGGACGCTCCACCGACTTCGCCACAGCGCGCTCACACATGACGCGGAGGACGGCACCTCAACACCGATGCTGCCGGCCCGCTCTCGCCACGCGTCCGTACGGTCCCTGGAGCGATACGCGCGGCCCGGCGTCGACGCGGTCGCCCAACTGAGCGCGGCCCCAGAAGATCGTCCGAGAAGGCTCGATGGCGAGTAGAAGACCGTCATCGACAAACCGGACCCGAAGAACCCGACCGGCGACCCTCCGGGCCACCCGACCCCACTGAAGGCTGAGGTGGCGGGCACAGCCGACGGACCGGAGGGCTGGAGTCAGTTGTTGACGCGGCCCATGAGCTGGTCGGGGTAGCGCGGCCCGGCGGCGGCGCCGGGAGGGAGAGCTGCGTCCAGGGCGGCGAGGTGGTCTGCGTCGAGACGGGCGTCGGCGGCCGCGGTGTTCTCTTCCAGGTAGCTGATGCGCTTGGTGCCGGGAATGGGGACGATGTCGTCGCCCTGGTGGAGGAGCCACGCGAGGGCCAGCTGTGTCGGCGTGAGGCCGACCTCTGCCGCGAAGGTACGGACCTGGTCGGCCAGGTGCAGATTGCGGCGCAGGTTGTCGCCCTGGAAGCGGGGGTCGAAGCGGCGGTAGTCATCTGCGGCGAGTGAAGCGGTGTCCTTGATCGCGCCGGACAGGAAGCCGCGGCCGACCGGTGAGTAGGGGACGAGGGTGATCCCGAGCTCGCGAGTGATCGGGAGGATCTCGGTCTCCAGGCCGCGTTCCCACAAGGAGTATTCGCTCTGGAGTGCAGTGATGGGGTGAACGGCGTGTGCCCGGCGCAGGGTGTCCGCGTTCACCTCGGACAGTCCGATGTGGCGGATCTTGCCTGCCGCGACGAGTTCGGCCAGGGCGCCGATGGTGTTTTCGATCGGAACGGCGGGATCACGCCGGTGGAGGTAGTACAGGTCGATGTGGTCCAGGCCCAGCCGGGTGAGGGAGGCATCGACGGCCTTTTTGGCGTACTGCGGGGTGGAGTCGACGGTGAAGGTGCCCTCGTGCAGGCGGGAGCCGAACTTGGTGGCCACGACGGCTTCCTCCCGCCGTCGGCCCGCCAGGGCACGACCCAGCAGGGTTTCGTTGTGGCCGGCGCCGTAGACGTCGGCAGTGTCCAGAAGGTTCACGCCCAGGTCGAGGGCGCGGTGGATGGTGGCGATGGACTGGGTGTCGTTGGTGGCTCCGTAGAACTCGGACATGCCCATCAGGCCGAGTCCGACGGCGGAGACCGACGGTCCGTTGATGCCCAGGTTGCGCTGCTTCATGAGTGGTGGCTCCTTGCTGTGGCGGATGGAGGGGGTGTGCAGCCGGAGCCGCACACCATAAAGTTATGCTCCATAATTATGATAGTCAACCTTTGTCAGGCCGAATAACTTTTCCTAGTCTGGAGCCATGACGGCAGACGACCCCCTGGCCTCCGAGGTGATCCACCTTTTCGCGAAGGTCACCGACCGCTACACCCGCGAGTACGAGGCCGCCGCGGCTCACCACGGCCTCACCCCTCAGCAAGTGAAGGCACTGATCGCCCTGGATGAGGCCCCTCTGCCCATGCGTCGCGTCGCCGAACGACTGGGAGCTGAACCGTCCAACCTCACCGGCATCGTGGACCGCCTGCAGAACCGGGGCCTGGTCGAACGCCAGCCCGAACCCAATGACCGGCGAGTCAAGCTTCTCGCCACCACAGACGCCGGGAAAGCAGCAGCCCAAGACCTGCGCAGCCGTCTGCGCTTCGCCCGCAATCCTCTCGCCGCCCTCAACGAAGACCAGCGCCGCGACCTACGTGACCTGCTGCAGCTGATGACCGAGGAGTAGAGATCGGGTCAGCAGCGCACTCACCAGGCACGCCCCCACGTCCCGGAGCCCAGCGGCCGATCGAAGATCCGCTTCACCGTGTGCCGCTGCTTGCGCGGCCCGTCCCGGTCCGCCCACAGCATCGGTGCACTCGCGGAAGCCGAACGCGCCGCGCATCTCCATCCGGTGTCGCTTGATCGCCCGCCCCGCCCAGTCGTACGCGGCGAACTCCTCCACGGGCACCTTCACCTGCTGGGCCACGTACGCCACCGCCGGAGCCGGGATCTCCCCGGCGCCCTCCGGGAACTGGGCCTCGACCTCGAAGAACTTCAGCAACAGTGCGAACCCCAGTCGGTTCACCCCCCGACTTGTTCCGTAGCCGCTCCTGGTCCTCCTCCAGCAGCGCCCAGACCTCGATCAAGTCTTCCGGCTCCCACTCCTGCCGCCCCCGGCTCCCCCGGTCGTCATGACCGGACCAACGTGGCCGAGCGCGCCCCTTGGCGAGCCCAGAAGATCGAAACCCGTGACAAGCCCACCCCAGATCCGCTACAGAGAGCTACTTGTCACTTCGCGGCAGCTTCGGGAGTACCGGGCCTCGATCCCCGTGAGTTCGCGAAAACTGAAGGTTGTTGAGCGGGAACTCACGGGTCTGATGTGCCGGTTTCCGGGCCTGGACCCGCGGGTTCGTGTTGAACACGCGGGTTGGCGTGGGGGTGGTCAGCGCTGCGACGGTTCGCTGTCCGGATCAGGGCAGGGTCAGGATGCGGGGGCCTTCTTCTGTGACGGCGACCGTGTGCTCGATGTGGGCTGCTCGGCTGCCGTCAATGGTGTGCAGGGTCCAGCCGTCGGTACCCGTGCGGTAGTCGTCGTGTCCGCCGGCCATGAGCATGGGTTCGATGGCGAGGGTCAGGCCGTGGCGGAGGGGGAAGCCGCGGCGGGGGCGTCCTCGGTTGGGGACGTGGGGGTCTTCGTGCATGCGGCGGCCGATGCCGTGGCCGCCGAAGTCGGCGGGCATGCCGCAGCGTGCCGATCGGGCGACGGTGCCGATGGCGTGGGAGATGTCGCCGATGCGGTTGCCGGGGTTGGCTGCGGCGATACCGGCGTCGAGAGCGCGCTGGGTGGCGTTGATCAGGTCCACGTCGGCGGGTCGTGGGGTGCCGACGGTGAAGCTGATGGCGGCGTCGCCGGTCCAGCCGTCGAGCTCCGCTCCGCAGTCGATGCTGACCAGGTCGCCGTCGCGCAGGCGGTAGCCGGTGGGGATGCCGTGAACGATGGCGTCGTTGACCGATGTGCAGATCACCGCAGGGAAGGGGGTAGGGGCGAAGGAGGGCTGGTAGCCGAGGAAGGGCGAGCGGGCCCCGGCCTTGGTCAGCACCGTGCGGGCCGCTTCGTCCAGTTCTTGCAGGGATACCCCGACGCCTGCCGCTTCCCGGGCGACGGCGAGGGCCTGGGCCACGACGCGCCCGGCTTCCCGCATTGCGTCCAGCGCCGTATCGGTCTTGATCTCCACCATGTCCTGCGATCCCTGCCTCACGCGCGAGCATCCAATTCTTATACCGGTATTAGTATCACGGGCATGGTGAGAACTCCTTTGACCCCGTGGGAACGGCAGCGCGGAGAGCGGTTCGGCGCGCTGCTGCGTCAGGCGCGAGGCGACCGCAGCATGGTGGAGGTCGCCGCAGCGGCGGGGGTCTCGGCGGAGACGCTGCGCAAGATCGAGACCGGTCGGGCGCCGACTCCGGCGTTCTTCACCGTGACGGCCCTGGCCGCAGCGCTGGAGGTGTCCTTGGACGCATTGGCGGCTGCCTGCGTCCAGGACAGCGACTGCGGTGACCAGGCCCTTTCAGCGTGAACCTCGACGGTGGGTTCGGCTTTCTCGAGATGGGCCGGGGTTTTACTGCGGCCAGGCCGGGCCGGTCTCCGGCTCCGATTGCAGAAGCTTTCGTGCCGAGTCCGCATAGCGGATGGCGGTCGTTTCGTCGATGCCGAAGACGAGAGCGAGCTGGAGCGGGTCGGCGCCGGGGTGAGGGCCTCTTCGAGTTGGCGGTCGACGCGGTGTCGTTCGAGGGTGGCGGTGAGGTTGCGGATGGCCCGGGTGGTCCGAGCTGGCCGGCAGGGCCGAGTCCGACGGCGGTCTTCCGGTGATCAGCAGGTGGGGGTTGGCGGTGTTCGGCCAGCGGTTGCCGCGGTAGTCGAGCCAGTCCAGGACGGCATGGCGGGTGAGGTCGCCGAGCGCGCGGACGTGGCCGCCGACGGTGATGCGCGGTTCCGAGATGGACATCCTCCAGTTGCATGGTGCGGATCGTCTTCGGCCGTGCCGCGTGGACGGAAGCCAAGGCGATGATGAGCCACAGGTCCGGGGTGGTGGCGGTGGCGATCGTCGTGTCGATGTCCTCCTGGTCGAGCTCCCGAAGTTACGTCACCTGAAGGTAAGACACCCGGAAGAGGAAGAGCCCCCTGGCCACCGGGTCAGGGGCTCACCAGGCTCGTGGGGAACTCATGGGATGTCGCGCACTCGGTCCAGGTCCTCGACGACACGAGGGTTCGGGGCAGCGCCAGGTCCGCTTGCGCCACCGCGTGCGTACCGGCGTGCCGAAGGACGGGGCCTCGTACCAGGGACTGGACGTGCCGGCCGCGGCCGATCGCGACCACCCCGCAGGCCGGACAGCCGGACAGCCGGACAGATCGGCGTCGGACTCGACGGCCGGCACCACCAAACCCTGTCCACCGCCAACGTCGGGATCGCGGGTGACATCGAGGACGTGCATGCCCTCCACGCCGAACCACTCATCGGTCCGAGCGCACTACGACGCGCCAGGACCACACGTACAGTGACGCACGCGAGGCCTTCTCTGGATTCAGTTGCTTGATCGCTGCTGATCTTGGAAGGCCTCGCTCCGTCTGGCCTCGCGCCACGGCGTGGACCCGGACAGCGAGAGACGGCTCACCCAGGCTCATCCACGAGAGCAAAAAAAACGGACGGCGATGTCGAGATCCCGTGGCCGGCTCCGTCCCCGCTATGAACGCGACCACAATGGGTCGCACCAGCACCAAGGAGAAATACGATGGCCAAGTACTTGCTGCTCAAGCACTACCGCGGCGCCCCGGCTTCGGTCAACGACGTGCCCATGGACCAGTGGACGCCGGAGGAGATCTCGGCCCACGTGCAGTACATGCAGGACTTCGCGGCCCGGCTGGAGGGGACCGGCGAGTTCGTCGACGGTCAGGCGCTCGCCCCCGAGGGGACGTGGGTCCGGTACGACGGCGAGGGCCGCCCGCCGGTCACCGACGGCCCGTTCGCCGAGACCAAGGACCTCATCGCCGGCTGGATGGTGATCGACGTCGACAGCTACGAGCGTGCCGTCGAGCTGGCCGGGGAGCTGTCGGCCGCCCCTGGGGCGGGCGGGAAGCCGATCCACGAGTGGCTCGAGGTGCGCCCGTTCTACGGCGTGTCGCCCACCATCACGGAGTGACCTCATCGATGAACGAGGCCCTGCTCCGGAGCCTCACGCCGAGCGTGATCGGGATCCTCGTCCGCCGCGGAGCCGACTTCGCGGCGGCCGAGGACGCCGTACAGGACGCGCTGGTCGAGGCGGTCCGCGTCTGGCCGGCCGACCCTTCCCCAAGCTCTTCGAGCAGGGGAGACCCCATGCGGGATGCGAAGGGCTGGCTGGTCACCGTGGCCTGGCGCCGGTTCCTCGACGCGACCCGGGCGGACGCCGCCCGCCGCCGGCGAGAGGACCTTGTCGACGGGGAGCCGGCGCCCGGGCCCGCGCCCGCGGTGGACGACACGCTCCAGCTCTACTTCCTGTGCGCCCACCCGTCGCTGACGCCGTCGTCCGCGGTCGCGCTCACGCTGCGCGCCGTCGGCGGACTGACCACCCGCCAGATCGCCCAGGCCTACCTGGTGCCCGAGGCGACCATGGCGCAGCGCATCAGCCGGGCCAAGCGCACCGTCTCCGGTGTGCGGTTCGACCAGCCCGGCGACGTCGCCACCGTGCTGCGCGTCCTCTACTTGGTCTTCAACGAGGGCTACTCCGGCGACGTCGACCTCGCTGCCGAGGCCATCCGGCTCACCCGGCAACTCGCGGCCGCGATCGACCACCCCGAGGTGGCGGGGCTGCTCGCCCTCATGCTGCTCCACCACGCCCGGCGCCCCGCCCGGACCGCGCCCGACGGCAGCCTGGTGCCGCTCTCCGAGCAGGACCGCGGCCGGTGGGACACCGAGTCGATCGCCGAGGGCGTCGAGATCCTGCAGGCGGCCCTCGCCCGCGACCGGCTGGGCGAGTTCCAGGCCCAGGCCGCCATCGCGGCACTCCACGCTGACGCGCGCACGGCCGAGGAGACTGACTGGGTGCAGATCGTCGAGTGGTACGACGAGCTCGCGCGCCTGACCGACAGCCCGGTCGTCCGGCTCAACCGCGCGGTGGCCGTCGGCGAGGCCGACGGACCGCGCGCCGGCCTGGCGGCGCTTGCGGCGCTGGACGACTCCTCCCCAAGCTCTTCGAGCAGGGGATGCTCCATGCCCCGCCACGCCGCGGTGGCGGCGTACCTCCACGAGCGCGACGGCGACCTGGCGACGGCGGCACGGCTGTACGCCGAGGCGGCCCAAAAGGCACCCAACCTCGCCGAGCGCGACCACCTGACGCGCCAGGCCGCCCGGCTCAACGCCCGCCGGTGTCGCTGACGGGTCGCGCTCGGATTTGCCCGCAGCACTTGGCGCAGCCCGTGGCCAGAGCGGTTGCCTCAAGAGATCCTGGGGTTGAGCACGTTGGTGGTCAGGCCGCGCCGGTTAGCCGGACAGCCGCGCCGCCTGCGGCTCGGGGCGCAGGGCCCTGACCGCGGACGCGGTCGCGCTGGAGGCCCACAAGGCGGCCGAGGGCGACACGCCGGACCGGCCCGCTCCCGACCCCGCACCGGCTGTTGCTGAGCCCGGGACGGGCGTCCCGGCGCGGGCCACGGTCACGTTCCTCAACCAGTGGCGGCTCGCTCATCCGCCGCCCGACACCCGGCCGCTGCCGTCGGTGGCGGGGAGGCGAGGGCGCCGATCACGTTGTCGGCGAGCTGGTCGGCGGTGGGTGCGGTTCTCGGAAAGAGAACGCCCTGGGTCCTTCTCCGATCTCGCGGATCAGGGCGATGCGGTCCATCGCCTCGTCGACGCTCGGGCGGTGCCCGGCGGGGACCCACCACAATGCGTGGTGGAAGTCGGCGAGACGCTCGAACCATTCCCGGCGGCGTGCCAGCACCTTGAGGTGCTCACTGCGGTAGGTGTAGTCCCGCAGAGCTTCGACCGATTCCCAGACCGAGCAGTTGATCAGGAGCATGTCGTCGTCGTTCTTGGGACGCAGGCCCGTCGAGTCGACTCCGCCGTCGTCGACCATGCGCCAGACGAAGCCGGGAGCCCGATCGGCGAGGGCGTTGATCTCCGGGAGCTGCGCGACGAAGTCGGCCAGTTGGGGACTGTCGAGCGGGGCGAGGATTCGCCCGACGTTGACCTGGGCGAGGTGGAAGTCGTTCACGGGGCCAAGCATGCCCGGGCGAGCCTTCTAAAGTCAACGAGTGCTGTTTTTAGATTTCTCGGCCACTTCGAGGGCGACGCAGCACCCTTGCGGAAGCGGATCCATCGCCGCGCTCCAGCCCTGACCGTCCGGCAATCCGGCGAGCAGGCCCTCGATCCCGGCCAGGTTCATCCCGCAGACCAGGGCAGGGAACTGATCTGCCAACGCGTGGAACGGGCAGTTGTTCAGTCGCAGCGTCTCGCCGTCCCAGAACGGCTCATAACCGCGTGACCGCAGGACCTCGACCGGATCGGCCTCGCCGCCCGAGGCGCCACCCTCGGCCTCCCCGGCCGCCCTGGCCGCCGCCTGCAGGTCCCCGTCGAGCCCGGCTTGCTCCACCACCTCGGCGAGCAGCCGGCTCGCCGTGTCATAGGAGCGGGGCGGCACGGACACCGCATGCTCACCCTCGGCTCGCCGGTACATCTTCGCGGGCCGCCCGGCCCCCGGACCGCTGCGCCCCGAAAGCCGCCGGAAACACACCTCGAGCAGCCCAGCCTCGACCAGCTTGTCCAGGTGAAACGCGGCCAGTGAACGGGAGATCCCGACCGCCTCGGCCGCCGCGTCCCGCCCCACCTCGCCCGGTGTCCGGGTGACGTGCCGATACAGTCCACGCCGCACCGGATCACCCAGCACGACCAACGCCTCCAGGGCGGCATCCTCACTGCTCACGGCACAATTCTATAACTAACGGCGATTTTGATGCTGACGTCATTCCGGGAAGCGGCAGTCGGCGCAGGGCTTCGCGACTTCGACGTCCGGCGAACAAGTCGGCGGCGAAACCGCCTGGTGCGGTGCCGGGAAGGTCCGCCGGGTTCGGTGACACGGCGGGTTGCAGGCGTCATCTTCGGTCGTGACGGGATCGCCTCTTGGAGGTGAGGTTGTGATGGCTGAGCAGGTCCGAGGGCGACGGTTGACCGATCCGGAGGGCCAACCAACGACATCTCCGCACAAGCGAGCGACTTCGAATCTCGCCAACATTCCACGGCTCCCGACCTGCCAACCGCCATCCGAAGTCGGCAACGAACGCCTCCCGCAGACACCTACATAGCCAGCCAGGCGTCGACGGTCTCGGTGCGCCAGCCGGCGCGTCGCGCGAGCTCTGCTCGCACCTGCTCGCCCCCTTCGCGGGGTTCGGTGCCGGCGAGGCGGTCGGCTCGGGGCCAGGCGCTCGATCTCGTCCGCGCGGTCGGCCCACTGCTGCAGTTCGCGCTGTTCGGCCTCCCGGACGGCGGCGGCCGCGGCTTCGACGGCGAGTTCGTCCTGGACGACGGCGTCGGCGTCCGGGTCGTACGTGCCGCGGTCGGCGAGCAGTCTGTGGTGGACCTCCACCCGATGCGTGGACCCGCACATCTCGCAGGTGTCGGCCACGAGCCGTTTCACCAACTCAGGAGTGTTGAACTGGTTGGGCTTGAGCGGCTCTTTGTCTTTCAGAAGCCGTTGTCTTTCCGAACGTGATCGCTGTGTTTCTGTTGGTCAGGCATGGGGTCGGCTGTGGTACGGCAGGGATGGCGTGTCGTGTCGTCTCCTCGGTGAAGGTGCCGTGTGCCGTCAGTGATGGGGCTGTTGGAGGAGCGGGAGCGTGCTGCCCGGCAGCGGGTGGAGGCCCTGCACCGAGCTGCGGGAGGCCGAACCCGAACCGGGCCGGCTTGCCGTAGGTAGGGACGTAGGGCCACTGGCCGAGCTGCCACGAGATACCAGCGGTTGCCCGATCATGTGTCCGCTGTGGCACCGCCGCCTCACGGCTCCCGCCAGCGGCGCGTCCGCCGCTGTCCCCATGCTGACGGAGCGTCCGCTCCCTGCTCGTCTGACCGTGGGTTCTCGTCGATCGACCAGGCGCGCCACAGCGCCCCTCACTCACAGCCCGGCGGGACATGCCTGCGCGCACGGCCCGCGTGGCCCTTAGGTCGGAAATGGCTTAATAACGACGCGGGACCAACTTGCCGTATGCCGTGGATCGAACCTTTCGTTGTGCGCCCTCGCAGCCCGCAGAGCACCACCTTTGGTGGACCACACCATCCCATCGATGGCAATTTCCTCTTCAGGGCACCAAGCTTCGAAACCCACTCTGTCCTCCAGGGATCGGATGGGTACCTCTACGGAGTTCTGCTCACTGGGCGTTGTCATCATGGATCAGTCCCTACCAGAAGAATCGACTCCACAGCCAATGCATCAGACTGGAGGTGTTGTGATGGCTTAAGTCCACAAGCGCGCAGCGCATGGGCAACAGGATTGCTAGCTGTTGTAGTGCAGTCCTCGCATCGTCCCGGTCGAAGTTCAGCCCGTCGACGGATAGCCGTGCGCTGGCGCCTTCTTCAACGCAGCGCATCTGCTGCTCAAGCTTGACGAAATCAGCTTCATTTTCCTTGTAGGCGTTCTTCTGGGCGTCTGTGAGGTTGCTAGGGTGTTCCCTTTATGTCCATCATCGCTCATTGGCCAGGGCGGTGCACATCGACCATGGGTCTGCCCGCCAGATGGCGTGCCCGGCGAATCCCGCGCCGGTCACACGGTCCGTTGTACAGTGCGGCATCCTTTCCCGACAGTCATCTCCTCGCCACTGCCTTCAAACGCTCACTTAGGAAAGCGGTCCAGGAGCGGTCCGTGCGCTGCGGGGATGGGTCGAATCCTGCTTTCTCCAGGATCTGCCCAGAGGGTGGAGGCGGCGGCGTTGTGTCCCAAGCTGAGGCGCTCTTCGTGATTGCGGCGGTATCCCCATGCTGGGTTCTCCCGCGCCAGACGCATGACCAGTTGCCGTAGCGTCTCTGATTTCGGTGGTCGGCCATGCATTCGGGATGGGTAGGTCCACTTCCAGGCAATGAGCCGTGTGTGCCAGCGCGGGACGATCGCGGGGGAACCAGTAGGCCATTTGTAGACGCCGCTGTTTGCTGACGTTCCGGAGCAGTGCTGCTATGACGCTCTGTCGCTCCATGAGAACCGCGGCCGTGGCTGGGCGCGTTGCGCGATGGCGAACTGGTGCCGGAGCATCAAGATCTCGACGTCTTTCGCCGCGCTCGAGCGGGCCAGCAGGACAAGCCATCGGAAGGTCTGGCAGGCGAGCAGGTAGATCAGCCGTATCACCACGACCGGCCTCCTGCCCCAGAACAGCCTGGGCATTGCTGAGTTCTGGCAGATCCGAACCAGCAGGTCAGCTCGGGTGACACAGTTGCCGGCACCCACACGGTATCGGCGACGAGCCTCCCTCATCCTGACCGGCGGCTTCGGCGACTGGACCGTGGACGACAACGGACGGCCTGTCCTGGACCCTGAACGTCCACTGTCCGCTGGCGCATACGAGGGCTGGACGACGGGGCCACGTTCGCGACCACAGCCCGGGCTGAGCAGCAGCGGAAGCCTGCTCCCGCCCGGCGCGATCAGGCTGGTGAGCACGGGGCTACCGCTCGGGGGTCGATTCTCGGCGACGTGTGGCGTTGAGGCTGCCGAGCAGGGAGAGCGCATGGGAGCTGGGGCTTCCTGGTTCTGCGTGGTAGATCACGACCTGTTGACCAGGTGCTCCGCGTACATCGAAGGACTGGTAGGTGAGTGACAGGGTTCCGACCTCGGGGTGGACGAGTTCTTTGGCGTCGTGGGTTTTTCCGTAGACGGTCTGTGCGGACCAGAGGATGGCGAATTCCTCGCTCGTTTCGGTGAGGTCGCTCACCAGTTCGCGCAGACGTGGGTAGTGCGGTTCCAAGCCCGTGGCCTGGCGCAGGCTGGAGACGACCGCCTCGGCCGCCCGGTGCCACTGTGCGAAGAAGCTGCGGCCTGCGGAGTCGAGGAAGACCATGCCGGCGAGGTTGTCCGCTTTCCCGAACGGAGAGAAGAGCGCGTCGGCCAGGCTGTTGGCTGCCAGCAGGTCCAGCGCCGGGTTGAGGACGAATGCCGGGGTGTTGGTGTACTCATCCAGCAGTTGACTCAGCATCGGGCTGACCGTCTCTCTCGGCTGTGTCCGCTGCCCGTCCGCCACGGTGTCCGCCAGTCGGTACAGATGGTCACGTGCCTCGTGATCCATGCGCAGGGCGCCGCTGAGCGCGTCGAGGATCTGTGGTGAGGGGCTGCGCTCGCGGCCTTGTTCCAAGCGGGCGTAGTAGTCGGTGTTCATGCCGGCCAGGACGGCGACCTCCTCCCGCCGCAGCCCTGCCACCCGGCGTCGGCCATAGGAGGCCAGTCCTACGTCGCCGGGCCGCAGTCGTGCGCGGTGTGCGCGAAGGAAGTCCCCGAGAGCGTTGGTGGTCACCTCGTCAGGCTAGACCGTTTCCCGGCTGTGTACCTGGGTGCGCCGTACCCGGGCACAGCCTGCCCTGGCTGGTCCTTCCGCCGCCGCCCAGACTTCGGAGAGCGGGCGTGGACGGAAGTACGGAAAGGGCCCGCGGTGAGGGAGCAGTCGAGCCCTGCGGGAGAGGTCGGTGAGGGGTGGACGGGGGTCGGTAGGTGGGTGACTGCGGACGGGACTCCCGGCAAGACCTGCGTGCCGCTACGACGAGGCCCGCCGCCGCGTCGTAGCGCCTGTACCGGCCGTTACACGCTGACCGGCTGTCATCTCGGCTGTCTCGACGACACCGGTTTCAACCGCCACGGGTGACGTCCGTGACGGTGTGCTCCACCACCAGCACCTCGTCTCTACAAGGAGGAACAAGCATGACGCAGAGCACCAAGGCCGTGGCCATCACGGGTGCGAGCAGCGGCATCGGTGAGGCGACCGCACGCCGTCTGGCTGCGGACGGGCACCGGGTCTTTCTCGGCGCGCGCCGTACCGACCGGCTGGAGCGGCTGGTCGAAGAGATCACCAGGGAAGGCGGCACCGCCGCTTTCGAGAAGCTGGATGTCACCGACGCGGCAGACACGCGCGCGTTCATCGATGCGGCGCTTGGCGAGTACGGCCGGATCGATGCCGTCGTGAACAACGCGGGCGTCATGCCCCTGTCTCCGCTGGACGCGCTGAAGACCGACGAGTGGGACCGCATGATTGACGTGAACGTGCGGGGAGTCCTGCACGGTATCGCCGCCGCCCTGCCCGCGATGCGCGCCCAGGGCGGCGGGCACTTCGTGAACATCGCCTCCGTAGGCGCGTACGAGGTCTCGCCCACCGCCGCCGTCTACTGTGCCACCAAGTTCGCAGTCCGCGCGATCACCGAAGGACTACGCCAAGAGTCCGCCGGGGACATCCGGGTCACCCTCGTCTCCCCGGGCGTAACCGAGTCCGAACTCGCCGCCGGCATCTCCGACCCTGAGGCCAGGGAGGCGATGAAGACCTACCGCGCCATAGCACTGCCCGCCCCGGCCGTCGCGGAGGCCATCGCCTACGCCATCTCCCAGCCTTCGCAGGTCGATGTGAACGAAATCGTCGTCCGTCCCGCCGCAAGCGCCCAGTGACCCACCCCGGAAGAAAAGGAGCTGACATGCAACCCACCGTCGCCGACTACGACAACCTTGTGCGAAGGCTGCGGGCCCTGGAGGACAAGGAAGCGCTGCGCGCCCTCATGATCCGCGGCTGGAGGGCGCTGGACCGCAAGGACTGGCAGACCTGGATCGAATGCTGGGCCGAGGACGCGGTGCTGGAGTTCGGGCCATGGGACACGACCAACGGAAAGGAGGCGGTCCGGGCGAAAGTGGAAGAAGCGGAATCGCCCTACCCGAGCATGCAGCATCACATCCTCAACATGCACTTCGACGTTGATGGCGACCGGGCGACCGGCATCGGCTACATGTGGTTCGTCGCTGTCACCGAATCCGGGAAGTCTTCCTCCCCCTACGCTATGGGCGGCCCCTACGACTGGGAGTACAGACGGGGCCCGAACGGCTGGCTCCTGATCCGCCAACGGCTCGGTGTCTGGTGGACCCACGGCGAGGACACCCTGAAGACCTTCGAGTGGACCCGGTCCCCCTGACTCGCTCCGCTTGCCCTTGCCTGCGCCCCACTCCGGCGGCTGGTCGAGCGGATCGCGCTTTCCGGGGCAGCGCTGGGAACGCCCAGACGCACGGGTTTCAGCAACGGGCCCGCGCTGAGGCTCATGTATGAGGGCAGTGGCGAGCGGGACGAGGGCCTGTCGCCGAAGGAGTGCCGGGCGCCTTGGCGGCCGAGCGGTGCTCCCCCGCGCGCCGGGCTGCCTCCGGCTGGCACCGAATGAGTTCCTGCTCGGAGTTCCGGTCTCGGAAATCACTGAGGCCCTGTCAGTCGCGCCCGCTTCTCCCGCAACCATCGCAGCGCAACGATGGCGTACAGCCCAACTGTGGCGTCCTTGTCCCGCCAGTGACACGGGGGTGTCGCCTCATGTCATGCCTTCAGGGCCTCCCGCCAGGAGTTTCTGCCAAGCAGTCCTGACGATTGTGGCCGGGTGGGCGGCAGGCGTCCCAGGCGAAGGGTTGTTTCCGAAGGTCAACGCCCATTGGATGAGGCAGGCTTTCTACAACATTCATATACAATTCGGAGTATTCGCCGATTCATGAGGGTGCTGGAGACGCTCACAGCCCAGCCCACCGGCCCGGCGGGCAGCTCTTGCACCTCGCGACCGTAGCGGCGCGTCGGACTGGCGGGCGGTGCGAGGCGAAAGTCCAGAACGGAGTCGGGAGCTCCAGAACTACGAGGTGACCCACATGCATCCACCCGACGGGCCCACCGAGAAGCAGATACCCGTCATGGTCCGCGCACCGGACCCGATCTCCCTGGCGGGCGTGACCAGCCAGCTCGGACAGCATCGGGGAGTGAGGCTCGTAGAGGGCGGAGGGGAGCGCTCTGCCGCGGTGGCCGTCATTGTCGCCGAGACGATGGACGACTCCACGATCCCGCAGCTGCGCCGCCTCGTCCGGATCGACGGGGCGCGGGTTGTGCTGGTGGCAGGCCAGCTCCGGGAGGCCGAGCTGCTCGCTGTCATCGAGTGCGGCGTCGGGGCGATCCTGTGGCGGCGCCAGGCCACCTCCGACCGGCTGTACCAGGCCGTGCTGGCAGCCTCCCGGGGTGAGGGGGACCTGCCCTCGGATCTGCTCGCCCGGCTGCTCAATCAGGTCGGGCAGCTGCAGCGCAGCGCCGACGACCGGCGCGGCACGCTGGCAGGGCTGGCCCCGCGCGAGGTGGACGTCATCGGGCTCATCGCCGAAGGGCTGGACACCGCGGAGATCGCAGGCAAGCTCTCGTACTCCGAACGCACGGTCAAGAACGTGCTGCACGGGATGACCACCCGGCTCCACCTGCGCAACCGCGCCCATGCCGTCGCCTATGCGCTACGGGAGGGCCACATCTGACAGGACCGATGGTGTGCTGCGTGGCGTCTTGGAGGCGGATCCGGGTACGGACCGGCAGGTGAGTCCAGCCCGCGACGACATTCGAGGTCAGCCGCCGGGCCGCTCCTGCGCGTTCGAACTCCTCGATGTTGCACAGGACTTCTTCGAAGAAGACCCGCAGCGTGAGGCGGGCGACCGTTGCGCCGAGGCAGTAGTGGTGGCCGAGCCCGAAGGCGATATGGCGGTTGTCGACCGCGTGATGGCGAAGCGGTACGGGTCGGCGAACACCTCCTCGTCCCGGTTTGCCGCGTCGCCCCATCCGCCACCGCTTCCCTGTGCCGTTCAGAAACGCGTCGCTGACACGTGTGCCATGCTTGAGTGAGGTAGAGCATCCCCCACGGGGCGGCCCGGCTCAAAAAGCGGATCAAGCCAAGCCGGGGATTCAGCCCTGACAGGCCACGGCCAGACCGAGGGATACAGCACGGTCAACGGCCCCATCGCGCCCGCGCCATCCCAGCACAAACGCCACACTTTGCATGTGCATATGATTCCCTGACAGTACGGCGAGCCCCCATTGACTCGCGACCACTCAGCACTTCCGCTGTGACAACGCGTGGCTGTCGTGGCAGCCCGCCGCGGGGACCGGCAGCCGGAGGGCAGGGAGCTGACGGTTCCGCTTGCGGGGCATCTCTACGGCGTGAGAGTGCGTACAGACGGTCAGGCGCAGGAGGACGCGAGGACGGCCGTGGCACGTGGCGTACGGGGCGGTTCAGCGCTTCTTTCGCGCTGCTTTCAAAAGGTTTGCTCTGGCTGGGTCTTCTTGCGGTTGTCCTGGATATGTCCTGCCGGGATCGAGGGCGGGGGTATCGATCTGCTTGACGGCCCCGGCGCGTAGTCCTCGTCCGGTGCGGTCGGTGGCACGGATGATCAGTGGTGTGGCCTTGGGGGCGGGCCAGCACACCAGATGGTAGTGCTCGGCGGAGTTTTCTTGTACGGCGTCGTGGGCGATGTCGCGGCCCCGCGCATGGGCGCGGAGCCGGTACCAGCCCGGCCCAGCCTGGCTGAGGAGGGGAAGCTGGTCGGGCGGGCCGTCGTAGAGGGTGTCGACGCGCAGTTCGCCGTGGGGGGCGTGCACGCTGGCTTCGACGATCTCTTCCCATTCGATGACGTCACCGGTCTCGGGCAGGCCAGCGGTTGCGGTGGCGCGTACTTTCACCTGCCCGGTGTGTATGCCGCAGGGGACCATCGCGCCGATGTCCATGGTCGCGATCAGGCCGTTGGAGAAGTCGAGGGTTTCCGGGGCGGTCTCTCCCCGGTCCGAGAGGCAGAAGGATCCGTCGTCGACCCGGACCGGAATCCACGGATGAGACAAGGCGCCTCCCTGGCGAGAGTCATGGGCACGGGGCGGGCACCGGGAAGGGTACCCGCCCCCTGGGTTGTCAGCTCGGTGTCCCTTTAGTCGACTTAGTCGCCCACGAGGACGCGGAAGGGGGTCACCGCCCAGTACCGCTCGCACTTGTAGAACTGCGATTGCAAGTCGCCTTGGGCATTGTTGTGGCCTTCGGCGATCATGCAGACGCTGACACCGGTGGGGCCGGTCTGCTGCGGCAGGTGGAACGTGCAGCCGTCGAAGATCCGCCGTCGGCCTCCTACAAGGGCTGGGGCGACGCACTCCCGCCCTGCCTGGCTCGGTTCACGACATTCGCACCCCCTGCACCCACGGCATCATCGATGCCCTGGCCGAAGCGGACATCCGCTGCTGGGCCGACAAGGGCTACCAAGGCGCCGGCGGCACGGTACGCGTGCGCCCTACCGCGGCCGCTGGGAGCGGCTGTCCGCAGGTCAACGGGCTGGCAACGTCTCGCACGCCCGCATCCGCGCGCTCGGTGAACAGGCCATGACCACCCTCGGACCTGGCGACTCCTGCGCAAACTGCGATGCAGCACCACCCACATCACCGGCCTCGTCCAGGCAGTCCTCACCTTCCATCTCAACACCTCAAACTGGGGGGGTGGAAAAGGGCTCAACGATGTTCGACCTGGCCGACCGGCTGGAGTTCACCACGCCGAGTGAGGACGACTTGGGGCTGGTTGAAGTTGACTTGCCCGCGGACCGGAAGGGGGCAGTCAGGGACGGCGAGAGGCAAGCCTGCGTTGCTGGTCACGACACGCAGATGCAGAACTCGTTGCCCTCCGGGTCCTGCCAGACCTGCCAGAGGTCCTCATGCACCTCCCCGACCGCTGTGGCTCCCAGCTCGGCGGCGCGGGCGACGGCTTTGGCGAAGTCATCGGCGACTAGATCGAAATGGATCCGGTTCTTCACGGTCTTGGGCTCGGGGACCAGTTGGAGGGCGAGGCCTGGGCCAAAGCTGATCCAGTCGTCCTCACGGCGGGTGATCTCCAGTTCGAGCAGCCCGCTCCAGAACCGGGCGAGGAGGTCGAGGTCTGTGGTGTCGATAACGACGCCGTTAAGGCGAATACCCATGCTGTCCTCTCGTCGTGACCGCTGGCCTTGGCCGGACGTGCAGGGTATCGATCGCCGGGTAAACCAGCAGCCGAAGTCCCGGCCCTTAGGTTGATCTTGATCGCGATCCGTAGATCAGGAGCGTCGCCTATGCCTGAGCACCGGCACGATCACACCCGCACGTACGCCACCGCAGACGCAACCAGGTGGGAAAAAGGCTCGCTTCTGGACTTCGCCGCCGAAGACAGCGGCGCCGAGAGGCTGGCCGAGCAGATGGCCGCCAACCTCGCCCCGAGGAGAGGGAGGTACGTCGACTTCAACACGGCGACGAGGCGTTCGTCGTCTTCGCAGGGAAGATCTTCCGCTACCCACGCGGGCAAGCCGAAGGCCGCCGGGACGCACGGCGAAAACGCCTGCAGGAAGGCGATCGTTCTCGCCGACGGCAGCTACCAGGGCACAGGGACACTCATGCCGCACCGCGGTCAGGCCCGGCAGGACCGGCTCCCGGACTGGAAGGAGCAGCACAACATCTCCCACCGCCGGGTCGGGGCCCGGGTAGAGCACGTCTTCGCCGCAGGAAGAACTGGAAGATCCTGCGGGACTGCCGGCTGAAGGGCGACGGGGTCTTCTGGGCCGCGAGCGGCATCGCCCACATCCACAACCTCGCCCTCTCTCAAGCTGAACACGGCGTTACGAGATCAATTCAAACTTGGGCACCTGGAGTGCTGTTCGGAGGGGGTGCAGAGCGCGCGGTCATCTGAGCTGCGAGCCAGTCCAAATCCTTGTACAGGAGCGGTTCTCCGAAGCGCTCCCGCTGCTCGTCGATCCACGGCCGATAGTTTCGCTGCACTGCGGCTACAGTGCCGCCACGTGCCTGATCGATGATCTCTGGATCGAAGGCGTCGGCCTGTGCAGCAACGGCAAGGTAGTTGAAGATCGCCAGATACTCGGTGATGAGCCTGATGGCCTCCACCTCTCCCGCTAGGCCCCGGTTGATCAGTGCCGTCACTCCGGCAGTGTCACGGTCATCGGGTATTCCCCTCTCTCGGAGGTCTCCCCGCCTATCCATGGTGGCGCTGAGGTACTCCAAGGTGGCCTGAGTGCGCCGTCGGTCGTGGTCAAACCGGGTGGCTTGGGCAAGCATTCGTAGCTGCCATGCCAGGGCGCCGAAGGCAACAACGCTCACAACGAACGAACCCGACGAGACCAGGAGAGACCAACGTTCATACGACGTCACAGACGATCATCCTACGAGAGCAGCCGTCGGTCCAGGGCTGTTTCGGATGAAGGCTCTCGTGGCGTCAATGAGGAGAGACACGGTCCCCTTTGACCCGCACCGCCTGGCAGCACTGGAGATGGGAAGATCTGGGCGGCGTAGGTGGGTGAGACAGCGGTGATGATGGTGCGCTAGCGGCCGTCGTCCGAGCTGCCGTTCGCGGTGCATGGTGTGCCTGCGCCGCCACGGCCATGTCGTCATCGGCGACGTCGCGCTGCGCTGCGCTGCTGCAAGCACAAGGCGCGCTGGACGTGCGACGAGCGCGATGTCCGCCGCACCGGACGGGCATTCGCGAGTTCCTCCTGAACCTCAGCGAGGGCGTGGAGGTGCAGCTGCCTGCGTACCGCGACAAGGGGGAACGCGATCCGGCGGACTGGGGGACGTGCCGACTGGCGGGCGCCAGCTGGTGTCGTGGATGTTCGACGAGGCCCGCCCAAGGTCCCATGGCCTACGGCAGGCCGCCGAGAACGGACGGGTATCCCGGCTGTCCGTCCGTGCGGGCGGCCCGGGACCTGCCTGGTACGCCGCCACCGCACCGAGCCTGGTGCAACGCAAGCCGTTGAGCAGCGGTGTGACTCTTCTTGGCGCTTTGAGTTAGGTATGGGACGTGCCTGTTCAAGCGGGGTCACATCGAGAGGAAAACTGATGCACAGGTCTGCATACGAGCAGATGGAACTCTGCGTGAAGGAGTACATGCCGTTGAACCGGCGACACCTGGTCGTAGATTTGGGATCGCGTGTCTCCGACAGGCAGAGTGTCACGCACAAAGACATGCTGGGTCAGCACGACATTGACTATGTGGGCGTGGATGTGCTCGATGGGCCAAATGTGGATGCGGTTATGACCAAGCCGTACCGTATTCCGGTGAAATCCAACAGTGTTGATTTTTTGCTCTCGGGCCAAGCCTTCGAACACATTCCGTTCTTCTGGGCAACGATGATGGAGATCGCGCGCGTTCTCAAGCCCACGGGAATGGCATTCGTCACGGCGCCGTCGCGCGGTCACGTGCACGATGCGCAGGACTGCTGGCGCTACTACCCAGACGGGTTCCGGGCCATGGCCGCGTACTCAGGCCTCGATCTGCGCGAGGCCTACACGGATTTCCCGCCCATGAAGGGAATTAGGCATGACTATGCGGCCATTGATGCCAAACATGCCTACTGGGGCGACTCGGTCGGGGTGTTCCAGAAGCCCCGCCACTACCGGCGACTGCCGATTTTCTTCGTACGGGAACTGACTGTCTGGTGGGCCAACCGCGTTGGAGGTGTCAAAGGCACACCTCTACTCAAGCCAGTCGAGGGACGCGCACTGTGCGGCCGCCCTGCGGACATCTCGTAGGTGCGCGACCGAGTCGATTCGTTCGAGCCGAGGACTGGTCCCTGGCCGTGATGGTGAGGACGGGATGACCGGGGCTTGACGGGTGACGGCATGATCTGCGGCAGACATAAGCCTGATCAGATCACCGGACCGCGGACATACCGGCCCTAGTTCTCGTGATTCTGCGGGACGCCCCCTGCCGCTCCGCGCCTCGCCGGATCCGGCGAGGCCGCGAGCACTCTCCTGCTGGTCAGGGGGTGAGATCCAGTACGCGGACCGGCTCGCCTGCCCACCGGCCCGGTGCGGTGGTGGCGATGATCGCTCCGTCGGGACGGTCCGGGGTGGGCTGCGCCACGTACTGGCTGTGCGCCGCGGCCCAGGTCTCCTGCCGCGCCACAGCCAGGGCGGCAGCCAGGTCCAGATCCAGGACGGTGATACCGGGCAGGGAGACCAGGTGCTCGGCCGTGCCAGGCCGAGCGCGATCTGCTTCGACTAACGCGCACGCCGGGGCATACAGGAACCAACCCGACTCGGCATGGGCGCGGTGGATCAGGCGGGAAGCGAGGACGTTGCCCTGGCCGGCCGCAGCCATCGCGGTGTCGTCCAGGACGATGTGCATGGCGTCGCTCACCGGCCGGTCACCCGAGCCAGGCGCCGGTCCAGCTCACCGTCCAGATCCTGCTCCTCGGCAGCGGTCGGCGCGTAGCCGTTCCATTCCTTCAACGCGGCCAGGGCTCGCTCGGCCCGCTCGGCCCGCTCAGCCGGAGTCAGCAGCGTCTCAGCAAGACGAGCGAGATACGCGCGCAGCGACAAACCCTCAGCAGCAGCTATGGCGGCCAGCCGCTCCTTGGCTTCCTCAGGGATACGGACGTTGGCGTCGGACATCGTCGTGCTCCTTCCCACCCCCCAAGGATACGGGTACGTACCCGTACCCTCGTCATCGCCTTACCTGTTTCCGTCACGACCCTGTTGTGTGGCCGACTCCAGTGCAATGCTGAGGCAGCGGTGATCCTCCAGCCCCCGGGCAGAGGCCCCCACCCCTGGGCGGGGCCGCGCCGTCCCTCCCGGCCTCCCCACGGGAGGGCCGACGGCTGTGCAGACTCCCGCGCCGTCTACACGTTCCCCTCACCCTGGCCGCCTCAGCCCGCTCCACCCGGCGCAGCAACAGCCGACGGGGCTACGCGGCCGTGACCAGGGCCATGGCTGGGCTGGTCCGGCCAGGTAGCCATCCGTGCTTACGCAGTACGGGGCGCGTCTGCTGCATCACTGCGAGCAGTACACCCGTGACCGGCCGGAAGGCTGACCGGGCATGGCCTGGGCGCACACCGGGCGGTGCCCTGGCGGGATGCCGGGCGCCAGCTGCTCCAGCAGCCGGCGGCTGTCGATGTCTTTCCAGGTCGAGTCGCCGGTCCGGCCCGCAGGCAGCAGGTCGCCTCCGTTGTCGTCGCCCTTGCCGTCGCCGACCTTCCACAGGAGGGTGTCGCCGGTGTCATCGGCGTAGGCGACAGTGGCGGGCTCGTGCCCTAACGCAAGCACCCCGGGCCCCTGCGACCCCGGTCATTCCCTACGCACCCGCATCCGCACCCTGCGCCCCCTGCTGTCCTGTTCATGACCTGATCAGCCCACGCAGAGGGGCGCACCCGCCGTCGAAGGACTACCCCGCCTCAGCCCTCCGCTACCAGCAGCCACCACTGGAACACATCCCCCCGCTTGGACGTGCTGCTGCGCATCTTCCACCAGACGTTCGCCGGCTGCGGGGTGCGCCGGAACCTCGCCGGAGCGGAAGTGCTGCCGTGCTGGCCGGCCGACGCGGTCGTCGCGCTTCAGCACGCCATCGAAACGCAGGAGACCTCGATGGCCTGCGCTAACCCCGTTCTGGCTGTCGTCGATTTTCCGGGCGTCGGCCGGGCGGTCCGCGACGGAACGCGATCGGGATGATGTGTCGGTGTAGAGGCGATCGTGCTCAAGGCTGCGTGCCCTGGCGTTGGTCACCGCTCACGCTCAGGGCAACCATCGGGGGCGTTGGCGCTCGACCAGAGAGGGACGCTTTCCTGCGCCGATGTCTGACGACAAGAAGCGCTGAGCTGGCGGCGGCCACGATTCCAGTGGCAATGACCCAGCCGCCGGCATCATCCTTGGGCAGAGCGCAGGAGAAGCTGCCGTTCTCCGCTACCTGGACGGGGGCCGTGTCGTTGCTCCGCTCGGTGTCCTTGACACGCGTGTCGCGCGGTGAAGAGCCGGTCGAGGCAGAGACGGCCACGCAGCCGGAACGTGTGTCGTCGCTTGTCATGCGCAACGTGAATTCGTAGGAGACCTCTTCGCCGACCTCGCTGAACTGGCTGCAGGTATAGCTGCGGCCATGGTCCTTCGTCCGGCAGACCTGGTCGGACATCTCCTCCTCGGCTTCGGGGTCGTAAGGTGCCTGGGCCACCTCGGTGCCGGGCGGGACGATGAAGACGGTCCGGATCTCGCCCGTCTCGGCCGGGCCGTTGTTGCGGTAGCCGATGCGGAGGCGGCGACTGCTGCCGACCTCGCCGCGCAGCGTTGCGCCGAACGCCTCGATATCGGCGGTGTTGCGTACCGGCACGTCCACCTCTGTCCGCCCCGGGTCCGTGGTGAACGTCGCCCCCTTGCCGCCGGCCGGGTCCCGGGTGAGGGACAGGGACGCCCCACGCCCCGGCGTGGTGAGCCACGTCTCGGCCGAGCCCACGCAGCACGCGATCTCCCTGGTGCCGTAGGCCCACGCCCCGTAGGCCACGCGTTCGGTCAGCGCGTCACGGTTCGGCTTCACCCGCAGTGCGGGGGTCACCCGCATCGTCTCACCGGGAGCTATGACGGCATCGGGCAGTAGGCATCGGGTGGTGCTGGCGTCCTTGGAGTAGCGGCAGTTGCTGTGCCGGGCGGCCGCGGACAGATGTGCGTCTCCCTCTCCCTCGTTTTCGCCGTTGGCTTCGTCGTCGATGACCAGTCCGACGCCACGGGCGGGAACATCGCCAATGTTGCGAATGACGATGGGCACGCTGAAAGTTTCGCCGACAGCCATCTTCTTGAGATCGGGGCTTTTGTTGACCCGCAGTTCGGGCCGGCCTGCGATCACCGTCAGGCTTCCCCGGACGGCGGGCAGGCCCTCCGGCTTGAGGGTGTAGCGCAGGATGCCGGAGTCCCCGGCCCGGGCCCCGGCTGCGGGGCGGAACTGCAACTCCTGCTCGTTCGTGGCTTCGGAGTCGGGGTGCAACGGCATTGAGCAGGCGAAGGACGGCATCCTCGGCTTGCAGCCGTCGGCCCCCGCTTTGATGACCGCGACGCCGTCGATCCCCGACGCGTCCACGGTGAGCTCGGCATCCCGTGACGGCCCGTCGTATGCGTACTCCAGGCCAAGCGGATCGGAGGTATACGGCTCCTGCGGATGCAGAGGCACGTAGAAATGATTCTGTGTGATGTCGCGAGGGCCGCTCTCCGCGGCCGTGGCATGCCCCACACCCGTGAGCGCCGC
Source organism: Streptomyces sp. 8N706 (assembly GCF_052245415.1). Classification (NCBI taxonomy): domain Bacteria; kingdom Bacillati; phylum Actinomycetota; class Actinomycetes; order Kitasatosporales; family Streptomycetaceae; genus Streptomyces; species Streptomyces sp. 8N706. The sequence continues at coordinate 33,494 of NZ_JBQQBW010000002.1, forward strand.
CAAGGCCAGGACGGCGGCCCCCACCCACCGGACGACGACTGGGCGCTGACGCTCCCGTATGCCAACCATCGAGGCAGTATGCCGCACGCCCCTTTTGGCAGGATGCCTGAGGCTCTGCCCAGCACGGCACCCGCTCCTGAAGAGAGTCACAGGCCATCGCCCCGGCCACCGGCCCGAGAACCGCGTCTCAGCCATCGAGCGGACACCGACAACGGAGGCGGCGTACCAGGTCGCGCCGTCTTACGGGGAGCACCAGCTGCCGCTGGTTACGGCACAGGAAGAGTCGGTGACGACGTTCGAGCCGTCGCGCTTGAGGACGGTCCCACGGGGGCTCAGGGCTACCGCGAGCTGCAGGAGGGACAGAGAGTGGAGTTCGACATCACCCAGGGCCCCAAGGGGCCCCAAGCGGAGAACCTTTACCCCGTCACGTAGCCGAGGCTGCAGATCGAGGGCGGTGAAACCTTCTGGTGGAGGCCGTTCGGGTGGCCACGTCTGTCGGCGGGTTAGACGGGCGGTGTTCCGAGGGAACCTCGGCGAAGCCGCGCGTCCCATCCCGGGCGGCAGCGGAACTGGCTGAGGGAGAAGGCATGGACCACGGCGGGGATGTCATCGCAGAGCTCACCACCGATCACCGAGAGGTGGAGGACCTGTTCGCACAGTGCAGGGCGGCACCAACCGGTGACCCTGCCCGCAGGCAGCTGATGGACCGGGTAACCATGGAACTGGTGCGGCACTCCGTCGCCGAGGAGGAACACCTCTACCCGGCGGTCCGTGAGCACCTCGAGAACGGCGATGCCCTGGCCGACAAAGAGATCGCCGACCACGCAAAGGTGGAAGAGATCCTGAAAGACCTTGAGGGCCGGGCGCCGGACGATGCCTCCTTTGACCAGCTGGTGATGCAGCTCGAGAGTGAGGTGGGCGAGCACGTGCGCGACGAAGAGCAGCGACTCTTCCCCCTCCTGCGGCAGGCCTGCTCCACCGATCAGCTCATGCAACTGGGCCAGCTGGTGCGCCGGGCGAAGGAGACAGCACCCACACGCCCGCACCCAAGCGCCCCCGACAAGCCGCCACTGAACAAGCTGCTGGCCCCAGGGGCCGGGCTGGTCGACCGGATCCGAGACGCCATCACCGGCCGCGGCAAAGCCTGACCGACCGAGGGCGCGACTTCTTCTTCGCCATGCTCGCCGTGACGGCCATCCTGCCCGGGGCAGGATCCCTGATCTCGCATGTCCGTCAAAGCGGATCAAGCCCAGTGCCGGACTCACCGCAGGGCGAGGTAAGTGTTTGGGGTATCCGTTTCGTCGCCGGGTCGGCCGCCTTCGAGCAGGTCCCGGTCATGCAGGCTTGTCTGCGGGCGTTTTTCTCCCTTTCAACTCGCTGCGACTGGTAGTGATGCGCCGTCGCCGCGGTTGGTCCCCGCCATTCGCAGGGCGGCGCCCGCGAACGCGCGTCGCGGTCAGGAGCAGCAGCAGTGTGGCGGCGCCCGCGCTCGCGGCCATCGCGTGGCGCATCCCGGGCGGGCGAAAGGAGCAGCGGAGTTCGTGTGCGGAGGCGTCCGGCAGCGGAACCGCAATGAGGCCCGAGCGGCTCTCCGGGGTGCGCATCGGGCCGCCGTCCACCGCACACTGCCATCCCGGCGTACGGGCGGTGGCGGCAACGGCCGTCCCCGCTGATCCTGCCGGGAGGGCGGCGCGCACGCTGTGCCCGCCCGCCTCGATGTCCGTGGCGCCCGTGGCCCGCAGCTCCGCGATCACCCGCCGCAGCCTGTCTGTGTCCAGGCAGCCGATGGGCGTGCGCGGCAGTTCGGTGTCCTGGAAGACGGGGCCGATGGTGACGGTGACCCGGCCGTCCGCGGGGACGATGCCGAGTGGCTTGGTGGCAACCGCCTTTTCGGGGTAGTCGCCCCACAGACGTACGGTCTTCCCGCCGGGCCTTGAGAGCAGGGCATCGGTCCAGGGAGCATCGAGGTAGAGACGGCTGCCGGGGCGGCACCGAGCGGTGATGCGGTACGGGGCGGCCGCGGCGGTCAGCCGGAACGGCCCTCCCGCGCGCAGGACGGGCGGGGCGCCTGCTACCGAGCCGTCCTGTCCCGCGAAGGAGATCCGGGGCACCTCATAAACCTCGTGCCCCAGCACGGCCTGTTGGTGGGCGAACGCCGAGGAATCGGCCGGTGGTCGGGGTGCCTCGCGCGGCTGGACGGTAACCAGCGGTGGCGAGGGGAAACGTCCAACGCGCACCCGACCCGGGCCTTTGCTGTGCCGGACCCGGGCGCCGATGGAGAAGATCGCGTCGGCGACCGGGTTGTCCTGCGGGATCAGATGGCGGCCGTGCATGGTCCAGGAGTAGCCCAGACGCCGCAGGAGGCGGGCGGTCTGCCGCGGTACATAACTGCTGTAGTAGGCCGGGCCCTCGGTGCCGAGGAGCTGCGGGTCGTTGTTGACGATCTCGGTAGGCCCGGTATCGGTGCGGTACGCCGGCCAGCCGCTGACCCGGGTGGCGGCCTCCCGCACGGCGTCGTGCCGAGCGCCCCACGTGGGCTTGGGGGCGTAGAAGGCCACTTTGTTGCGATGTTGGTCGACGGCGACGGCGCTGGCCGCGGACTCGGCGAGTACCACCGCGGTGAGCGCGGCGGCGGCGAGCGGCTGGGCCAGGGGGCCGCCGCGTTGGTGGCCGAGCAGCAGCAACAGTGCAAGGGTCGTGCCGCCCGAGCCGAGTACCACCAGCCAGGTGAGGTGACTTACGCCATTCTCGTTCAGTACCGCTGCGGTGGCGATGGTGCAGGTGAACGCACCCGCGGCGAGTAGTGGCCCTGGGCGTGGCCGGTGCGTGAGGCAGAGCCAGGCGACAGATACCAGCAGGCCGGTGAGCACGAACGTGGCGCGGTACGGACTGCCGTTGGGCTGGGTGAGCCCGTACCAAACCTTGATGGTGGGCAGCCAGCAGAAGGAGGCGCCTACGGCGATCAGTGCGCCGCACCAGACAGCCCGCATGCGAGGGGCGATGTGCCTGCTGAGCGGGAAGGCGAGTACCAGGAGGAGGGCGAGCATGCCCACGAAGAACCTGGGCAGGCTGCCGAAGGCCCACTGCGCGGGCAGCAGCTGGAGCAGGTATTCCAGTGGTGGCGGAGGGTGGTAAGCGAGGGCGGGGATCGGCTGGGCGTTGGCGGCGGCCAGGTATGCGGGCCAGATCACGGGAGCGGCGAGCGCCGTACCGAGTGTGAAGGCGAGGGCCGCGCGAGCGGCGAAGCGCTGCCGACCCGCCCGGCTCCAGGTACCCGTGGCCAGCAGCACGACACCGACGACGGCTGTCCCGACCGCGGCCATCAGCGCAGTGTAGAAGTTTCCGGCCCATGCCAGGCCCGTCATCGGGGCGGCCCACAGCCAGCCGGACTCACGGGTGCAACGATCCAAGGCCAGCAGCATCAGCGGGAACGCCGTCAGGCCCCACAACCACATCGGGTCGAACATGCCGTCGTGGAGCGTCCAGCCCGACAGCCCGTACGCGGCGCCCAGCAGGCTCGCCTGCCACCACGTGCCGGTCCGCAGCCGTCGCAGCCACAGCGCCATGACCGACGCACCGAGACCGATGCTCAGGCACTCCCCCGTATAGACGCCCAGGTCGACCAGGCGTCGTGGGAAGACCGCAACCACCAGCGAGAACGGGTTGCCGAGGAAACTGACGAACTCCGCCCAATACGGCACTCCGAAGGCGCTGTTCCAATTGAAGAACAGATCACCGGACGAGGCGCCGTGCAACAGGTCCCACAGATGGGCGTGGAAGGGCACGAACTGATTACCGAGGTCGTTGACGGCGCGCGAGCGATCCCCGAAGGGGTACGTGCCGCGCACCGCGCCCGAGGCCAGGAAGGCAGCCATAGCAACCGCCGCGCCCAATCCCGCGCTCAGGCCATTGCCGACACCCGGAGTCTTCTCGGTGGCCTTCATGCCGGCACCGGGAGGCGGCGGGCGATCAGGAGGTTACGGGGATCGCGCCGACGGCGGCGATCAGCGGTGCGATACGCGCATTCATGGCGAGGACGGAGACGCAGACGTAGACCCCCGCCCTCGTCAGGGAGAGGTTCGTCGCGTTCGACGGCGGGACCAGCCGGGACTTGCTGCCGCCACCGGCGCGCTGTGTGTCCGCGCAGTCGAACAAGACGGTGCTGAAGCCGATCCACGAACAGCCCCTCGGAGTGGTTGCGCTCGTCCAGGCCCAGGAGCGCGTCGGCGGCACAGCGCGGCAGCATGCGCATATCCCCGGTGCCGCAGACCAGCCCGGCCTCGGCCCAGTGATTGACGTCCTGGTAGCAGCCGCGGCTCAACAGAGTCCGCAGCGTGCCGTCATGGTCCCCGGAGTGGCCTGCGACGATCTGACCGAAGCCCTCGCGCTGGAGTTCGAACACCCGGCCGATGAAGACGGGCGGATGCTGGAGATCGGCGTCCATCACGGCGACGTGGTCCCGGTGGACTCCCGCACACCCGCGAGCAGCCCGGCCTCCTTGCCGAGATTCCGCGACAAAGAGAGACAGCGGACGTGGTCCTCGATGGAGGCGAACTTACGCGGTAGGGGCTGGGTGCCGTCCGTGGAGCCGTCGAAAACACACACCATCTCGTACGTCCCCCCTCGTTCCGACAGCCGCCCGTGGAATCCGTCGTTGAGCCCTTTGAGCACCTGTTCTTCGTTGAAACAGGGCACCACTACAGACAACGCTCCAGAATCCTCGTACGCGGCAGCTCTCACACAAAGCACTGTACCGGTATGCCATGGTTTGATTTCTTTTTACCAGGCCCTCATTCACCTGATTTCCGCACTGCCCGACTCACAGCGGTGGCAGCAGTCCCTCACCCGATGTATCCCTACAAGCGTTCTTGACGCTCACGGGCCCCCGCCGAAACACACGCAGACCGCGGCTCCCACTTCTGACGCGCATCCATCGTTCAGGCCTATGACATGCGAGCCCCATCCGCCGTGACTCGGAAGCTGCCCATGAGGGCCGAGCTGACTACCTCGCTGCCGCGCAGGCCGATTGTCAGCGGCAACAGCGCGACAACCTGATGGCGGCGCGACCCAGAGCTGTTCTCCGCGATCACCGCGCTCACGGTGAAGACGGGTGATCATCGATGTCTTCGACAACGTGGCGGACCAATCCGCCCTGCTCACGCCCGCCGGCGCTGGACGATGCGGCAGGACGGCCGGTCAAACTGTAGGACGGATGGAGGAGACCCTCGACTCTGGCATGCCGCGAACTCCCGTCGCCACGGCGTCCGCGGTGACTGTCACTCGGAGGGGCAACGAGTCTGGCGCAGCCGCACGGTCCGAGCCGACCGCAGCATGGCCGACGAAAACGGTTCCACGGGGGTGCGTTGCAGCGCCAGCGGCCGACGACAGTGATGCTGAATTGAGCGGTGTCACTCCAGAGGGTGCTCCGGATGGCCCAGGTCGTAGCGGTTCAGTACCTCGGTCACCTGGCGCTGCGCCCGGTCGGCTGCCACGCGTGCTTCCGTCAGGACGTCACCGCATTGGCGCACCAAATCCTCATAGATCGGCGGGTTGTCGGCTCCGGTGGAGTTGCCGGTCACAGTATTGATCCTTTACTGGCGTTTCGTAACTCTTGGGGGCGCCTGACGGCCCTGGCGTAGGCTCCCTATGACTCTCGTCGGGGGAATTGCGCAGTCGCGCGGCTCTGAGGCAGGCACGAGGGGGCCAGGGCGGGAACGGCCATGACACGGCCTCGGTACGCCGGCTGCTGTCGTGTAACCGGCACGGACCAGGGCGACGGCGGAGCGCCCCTCGGTGGCCGGTCCTCAGGAGCGTCAATGGCGGATGGGGAACACCGCCAGTCGGCGCCTGAGGTTCTCGATGCTCGTTCCCTACGGCCCAGCGCCAAAGCCGAGAGCCGGCCTCACCGACACCGTGTACAGGGCGCTCTCGGACCATCACCCGACGGGATTTGCGAGCGCGTCTCCGCGAAATTCCGAACGGGTCCTGAATTCCCTCAGGCTCGGCGTATCCGCGCAGCGCCCCCATGACCGAGCAGCAGATATATCACAGCGGGCAAGCCGTAATTGAGGAGAACGCGAAGGCCCTCTGTATCCATGGTGAAAATGTCCTGCGACCACCAGGCCAGCCAGTCCGCCATGCCGTGCACAAAGTCGACGAAGACATTGGCCTGGTTGGCGTCGAGCAGGTACAGCAGGATCCACAGGCCCAGGAACCCGGCGGCTATGTCGGCAATCGTGTGGATGAACAGGGCTGCCCGCGGTGGGCCGGCCCCCTCCCGGTTGCGGTGGTAGCGGTGCCGGCTGCCCTGGGCCGGGGCGTAGGCCTGGTGTCCGGGCATGGGGTCGGTGTTGCTCACTAGGGGTCCCAATCTGACGCGTACATCGCCTTGACGGCAAGGAAGAGCGGCCACGGACCCGGGCAATGTTCCCCGGAGACATTCTCTGCCGTAGCACGCACACGGGCCGCGGAGGAATCCCGCATGTATGTCTGCGTCCCACGGGCGCTGCCGCGTTACCCAGGCACCGCGATACGTCCGATACAAGCACCTATGGGCATTTCCGTCACATGCTCGAACCTGCGAGCGTGACATTTGATCAGCCGAGGGCGCAGAAGTAGTTGTGCCGAGGTGGTCATCGGCACGGACGGATCCGAGGGTTCCCCCCGTGCCCGCGGATCCACCTCCGGCGCGGGCGGGGAAGGAGGCCACTCCACTGCCCCGCCCGCGCCCCAGCGTCCTCGGGACCTGTCCGCCCACATCGGTGAGGTGAGCACCGGGTACTGAGGGACGCAGGGCGGGGGCGCACTGGATCATGAAGGGCGGTGCCTGTGGCGATCGAGGGGTTGCTGCAGATCCGCCCTTTGGTGAACACCCGGGCCGCCGACACTCTCGCGGCAGGGAGGGGCACCCGCTGATGCGCGCCGTGGCCCTCGCCCCGGTGGCGGCCAGGGTCTCACCTGAGACGACCTCAGATCACCGAGACAATCCAGCGCACGCCCAGGGTCACCAGAGGTGAGGTGATCCCCACCCGGAAACGGAGAGCTCGCCGGATGGCTGCAGTTCCCGGCCGAGGGGATTCTTTCCGCATGACACGACACCGGCCGGCTTTCGTACCGGCACTGTTGCACCGATAACAAGGTTCTGGTGTCGGCGCACAACGCGCACGTCGCCTACGAGACCCTGATCCGCGGAACTACCCCAAGATGCAGGGAGCGTTTCTGCGTGACCGGCTCGGCAGGCGCTTTGTGAGCATGGGGTTCACCTTCGACCGGGGCTCGTTCAACGCCACAGGGCCTGATGGGCAGGTGAGGACCTTCACCCTGGGTCCGGCGCGGCCCGGCAGCAACGAGTACACGTTGGACCGGGTGCGCTACCGCGACTATGTCGTGGATACGCGCACCGCGCCGGACGCCGCGCGTGCCTGGTTCGCCGCATCTCGTCCCACGCGGAACATCGGCACTGACTACCCCGGACCGGCGCCCGGTCCGGTGCACGACGTCGCGTTGGCGCGCTCGCACGACATCGTCATTCACCTGCACCGGGTCAGAGCTGCGGAGTTGTTGGCGGACACGACCGCAGCGTCGGAGCAGGGCGTACGCCGGGAGCTGGGCAGCTCCGACTGACAGGCTCATGGCACCTGAGGTCGTCATTTCCCCTTGCCCGCGCCGCCCTGCGGGACAGCGAACCCGACACCGACCTGGGCCGCCTGAAGGACGGCCGGCCTCCGTTGTGCGGTGAAGACGAGACACCTCAACCACACCGGAGGCCTCCCCCATCGTTCAAGACTCCGCTGTGTCAACACCGCTCATGATCAATACACCGAGCACCGACTGATGTTGGGCCAGTCGACGTGTTGTTCTTCGAGGCGGGGCGGGCGGCGAAGTACTTGTGGTGGCCTGAGGCTGCCGCCGAGGTGGCCTTCGAGCAATGTCCGCCGCTGAGGCCGTTCCCAGTTCGCAAGGGGAAGCGGCTGGCGCCGGGATGGTGGTGGTCGGCGGCCACGGGGCGGCTGGTGCACTTCGGTTCCGCGGCGATGCGGCTGCACGTGATGCTGCTCGACCACCGCGTAAGGTTGCCCCATGCATGTGCCCGCCCATTTCGCAGCCGAAGAGTCGGCCGTCCACGACCTCCTGGCGCAGCACGGCGCCGCCGACCTGGTCACCGCGACTGACCAAGGTCTGCTCTCCACACTGCTGCCGTTCGTCTACGACCCCGAAGCCGGCGAGCGGGGCGCTCTGCTCGGACACCTGGCACGTAACAACGACCAGTGGCGCCTGCCGGTGCTGGGCGAGGCAATGGTCATCGTCCGCGGCCCGGACGCCTACGTAACGCCGTCCTGGTACGCGTCGAAGGCCGAACACGGCCGGGTCGTGCCCACGTGGAACTACGTCACCGCCCACGTCTACGGTGAGCTGACAGTCCACGACGACCCCGCGTGGGTCGGCAGCTTGGTTCGCCGGCTGACGCAACGGCATGAGGCGGGCAGCCCGCACCCCTGGTCGGTCGACGACGCCCCGGAGGCTTTCGTCGCCGGACAGTTGCGCGCGATCGTCGGGATCGAACTGGCCATCAGCCGCGTCCACGCCAAGTTCAAGCTCAGCCAGAACAGGCCGGAAGCCGACCTCGCCGGAGTCATCGATGGCCTCGCCGCCCGCGGCGACGCCGCCTGCGCGGCAGCCGTGCGCGTCAACGCCCCTTTCGCCCGTCGGCCCTGAACACGCGCCGCTGGATCCGCCATGTGAAGGGCAAACCGGCTCGACCACGCTAGCTTCAAGGGCGGAGGACCAGCTTCCCCTTCGTGTGACGGCCGAGCAGGTCCTCGTGCGCGTTGCGGGCCCGCGCAAGGTCATACTCCGCGCCGGCCAGCGGCCGCAGGCGACGCCGCGCCGTGAGGTCGAGCAGCTCCTCCAGCGCCGCACCGCCGGCACCGGCCCGGGCGATGAGCGGGATGAGCCAGAAGCCGGCGGCGGTGATGCTGTCCACCGCGAGCCGGCCCGGCGCAATCGCGGAGGCTGCCTGCCGGGACGAGGCGCCGTAGGTCACCAGACGGCCGAGATATCCGAGTGCGTCCAGGGCCGAGTCGAGGACGGGGCCGCCGATGGCGTCCAGGATGATGTCGACCGGGCGTCCGTGATTGGCGTCGAGGACCCGCTCTCGGTAGCCCTCCGCGTCTCCGGCGATCGCCGCGTCCGCGCCGAGCTCGAGGGCAAAGGCGCGCTTCTCCTCGGACGACGCCGTGGCGATGATCCGTCCTGCCCCGAACTCCCGGGCCAACTGGACGACGAGACTGCCCGTCCCGCCCGCGGCGGCATGGACCACCACGCTCTCACCGGGCCTGACGCGCACGACCGTCCGCAGCAGATGCCACGCCGTCAACCCCTGCACGAGAAGCGCCAGCGCTTCGCCCGCGCTCACCCCCTCTGGTAACGCGACCAGGTCGCGGTCGGCGACGACCGTCTTCGCGGCGTAACCGCCCTGCAGAACATAGCCGAGGACTCGTTGGCCGGCCGCGGTCCGGCCGACGACCTCCATGCCCGGAATACGCGGCAGCGGGCCTTGGGGGGCGTACGGACCGTCCGTGTGCTCGCCCGCGATCTGCTTGATGTCACCGAAATTGACACCCGCGGCCTCCACCTGGACCAGAGTCTCGCCCGGCCCCGCCACCGGATCCGGCACGTCGGCCTCCGCCAGGACTTCCGGGCCACCGAACCGCTCGAACCGCATGGCACGCATGAATGCCCCTCCCACAATGATCACTGTTCCCCCCAACCTACGCGGCACGAGGCGATCACGGCGGGGCATTCGCCACGCAGGGCGGCGCCAGCACGACGGCTCACGAGTTGGGCATCACCACGCAGGCCAACCGGCTGCGAATGTGGGCCATCGACGGCATGTGGGACGGGGTCTTCACCGCGCTGATGGCCCCGGCCGACGCCGATGAGGACCTGGCCTGGGCCGTGTCGGTGGACTCCACGATCGTGCGAGCTCACCAGCACGCTGCCGGGGCCCTCAAAAAGGGGCCCCGGTCGGCGAACCAGCCGACCACGCCATCGGCCGGTCCCGCGGCGGGCTGACCACTAAAATCCACCTCGCAGCCGATGCCCGCTGTCGGCCCTCGCGTTCGTTCTCACCGCCGGACAAGCCGGCGATGCACCCGCCTTCGCTGACGTCATGGCCCGCCTGCGCGTTCCGCGACAGCGTGGTCGTCCGCGCACCAGACCGGACGTGGTCCTGGCGGACAAGGCCTACTCGTCCCGAGCGATCCGCGAGCACCTGCGCAAGTTGTTGGCGTGCTGGAAATCGGCCTGGCCCATGAAATCCTGCAGGGACTTCCGCTGCAGCTTCGGGTCGTTGGTGTCGTAACCGTTGTTCAGCGGGCTGCAGGGACCGGGCTGGGCGTAGGCGTTGGGGCCGGGCAGGGAGGCGATCGCCGTGATGACGGCGCGGGTGTCGAAGTCGGCCGCCGGGCCCTTTCCCGGATACCAGCCCTTGGCGGTGTCGAGGCTGGTCCAGGCCAGCGGCACCACGTCGTAGCAGTTGACGTAGCGTTCGTTGACGGCCCAGGACAGGGAGTCCGTGATATAGCTCGCGAAGTCCGGGCCGCCGGCGGTGGGGGCGGCGAAGGTGTAGAGGCCGAATGCCGGGGCGGTGGTACCGGGCCAGGTCAGCGTCTGGAGGTAGGGGGCGACCATGGTGGCCAGGCAGCCGCCGAGGCTGTGGCCGATCACGAGGACCGTCGGGTTCGCCGGGACCGTGGCGAGGGCGCCGGACAGGGCCTGCACCAGGGTCAGGCCCGCCGTGCTCATGGCCATGGCCTGGCTGAACGCCTCCATCGCGCCCTTGGAGACGTAGGCCGGACCGTTCGGCGGCGAGCCGACGGCGGTGAACGGGACGACCGTGCCGACGTCGAGGTCCTCCAGCAGGTCGGTCACGTTGCCCACCGTGCCGCGCAGGACCACGGCGAACTGGTTGGAGCCGTCGGTGGACTTGGCCAAGTAGGCCATGTTCGCGTTGTCCTCGCTCAGCGCGGCCCACAGCAGGCTCCAGTCGCCCTGGGTGGCGAGGTCGGGGTTGGCAAGCTGCTGATTGATGCCCAGGAGTACCCGGGTGCACTGTTCGGCGACCGACTCCCCCGACGGGCGCGGGGTGGCGGCGGTCGCCGCGATCGCGGCCAGAGTCATCGCCACCTGACGCGTCGCCGGTGCGCTCTGCTGCGTCGGCATGCTCAACTCCCTCAGATGTCCCCCGACCCACCGGACGGTCGTGCGCAATCTACTTTCCGCCGTTTCCGACGTACGGATCCGACGGCATGTCGACGCCTGGCGTACCCGGGCGGACGAGGCCCGGTGGCGCGGCGCCCGTACCCACATCCCCGCGGAGTTCGGCCCCCTCGGCGGCCGGTCCGGGCGCGGCGGCCGGCAGGTTGGAATGCTCCTTCAGCCTGTCGGCGCGGCCGAGATCACTGACCGTCCTGGACCAGCCGGGCGCAGGCAGGACTACTGGGTGGGGAGCAGCCCTGCGGTGGAAGGCGATTCAATCCGTGTAGGGGGTCACGTCGAACCGTCGGAACAGGTCTACGACGAACTGCTGGAGCAGGGTGCGGGCGTGTTGGCGATTCTGGAGTTCGTCGGCACAGAAGCGGAATACCTCGTATCCAAGGGAGTTTGAGGCCTCGGTCGCCGCGCATGCCGGCTGCGTACTTGGCGCTGTCCGGTCATCCGCCAGTGGTGAAGTGCTGGGATCCGTCGACCTCGAGAACGAACCCGGGTCAGGCGGCGCCGGTTCGCGTCGCGGTGACGGCCACCGTGGCGTAGGGCATCGTGAAGTTGCCGCCCATCCCGTCGATGGCAGCCCCGACGCCGTCCAGCACCTCCGCAAGCTTGTCCGGGGGGAGCCGGGTGAAGGCGCCCTGAGTAGGCATCTGCTCCAGCCACTCGGCGCGGGTGTAGGACCGCTCCCAGTCGAATCGCCACTGCTCCGGATCGCTGAACCCGCCCGCCTGCCGTATCCCGTCGGCAGCCCGGGTGAACTGCGTCTGGTACCCGTCCACGGCCGGCGTCGTCATCGCCGCCCGGAAGTTGAACGGCGCGTCCGGCATCACCCGTTCACAGACGGCGGCGACGGCTTTCGCCACGTCGGGAGGGAGCTGGGGCACGTGCCAGAACGGTGCCAGCAGGCCGCCGGGCCGCAGTACCTGGTCGGCCTTGGTGGCTCCCGCGACCGGGTCGACCCAATGCCAGGCCGTCCCGGCGACGACCGCGTCGAATTCCCGCCCCGCAGGGTCCCAGGCTTCGAACGTCGCCACCTCGGCCTCAACCCCGGTCTGCCGCGCCCGGTCGGCCATACGCGCGTCGGGCTCGACCCCGAGCACCCGGCAGCCGACCGCCTGGAACTGCCGGGCGGCGATGCCGGTCCCGCAGCCGACGTCGAGGACGTCGGGCCCGGGGATGCCGGCGACGATCCGCCCCACCAGGGCGTCGGGGTAGCGGGGCCGGGTCCGGTCGTAGCGTTCGGCGTCCGTGCCGAATGACTCGGCTATCTCTCGGTGCCGATGGGGCTCGTGCTCGGATGGGCGCGCCTCTTCAGGCGGTACAGTGGGCATGCGCCCACTGTAGTGGGCACATGCCCACTCTTCAACGACGTACTTGGCCAGGGAATGAGGAGATGACGGTGCCGACAGGGACAGCACTTCGCGACGCGCGCGAGCAGCTGTTCGACGCGGCCGAGCGCGTTCTGCTCCGGGACGGGTCGAGCGCGCTGACCAGCCGGGCGGTCACCACGGAGGCCGGCTGCGCCAAGGGGGTCCTGCACCGGCATTTCGCCGACTTCGACGCCTTCCTCGCCGACCTCGTCATGGACCGCATCGCCCGGGTCGACAACCAGGCCGCCGCCCTGCGCAAATCCGCCGGGACCGGAACCGTCGCCGACAACCTCACCGACGCGCTGACAGATCTTTTCGGGCCGGTCGCTGTCGCGATCGTCGCTCTCGTCACCTCCCGAGACGCCCTGCGCGCCCGGTTGCGCCAGGCCGGGGTGGCCGGTATCCCGATCATGACGGAAGCCACGGCCGTGATCGCCTCCTACCTCGTGGCCGAGCGCGAACTGGGCCGCATCGCGCCGGACGCCGACATCAATACGCTCGCTCCCACGCTGGTCGGAGCGGGACACCTTCTGTTCGCCGACCGGAAAGGCACCCCGCCGGAGGCCGGAGCCGTCCGCAAGGTCGTGACCACGGTCATCCGCCCCTGATTACTGGTGGACTCACGTATTCAACTGTCGCCGGTTCTCAGTCCGTTTGGCGGGTTGGTGACGTTGTGGGGTCGCGTCATCGGCGGCTCCTCGGATCCGGCTCTCGACGCCGTGAGCGGTGTTGTTTAGGATCATGGGCACGGCATCGCGTGTCGGTCACCGGCTGGGTGAGGCATGGAGGTGCCCGTGAGATTGCCTTGCGGAGGCATTCCACACATGTCAGTCGAGTTGAATCACACCATCATCCATGCCCGGGACAACCGGGAGTCGGCCGAGTTCCTGGCGCACATATTGGGGCTCGAGGTCGGGACCGAGTTGGGCCCGTTCATTCCAGTGGCCACCACCAACGGGGTCACCCTGGACTTCGCCGCCATCCCGGCGGAGTCGATCGTCATGCAGCACTACGCCTTCCTCGTCTCCGATGAGGAGTTCGATGAGGCCTTCGCGCGTATCCAGCAGGCCGGGATCACGTACTACGCAGATCCGCATCTGAAGAAGCCTGGAGAGATCAACCACCACCACGGCGGGCGCGGCCTGTACTTCATGGATCCGGCCGGGCACGGCATGGAGATCATCACGCGGCCCTATGGCAGCCACGAGGAGCATCCGACGGCATCATGAGGCAGTGGCTGGCCAGGGGCAGGCCCCTGGCCAGCCGTAGTGCGTGCTGTTCACGCTGCGGATGTCGTATGCGGGTAAGGCTGTCCACCGTCTCTGTGCCACCGCTTCGCAAGAGGCGTTCCTGGAAGGGCACGTGGAAAGCATTTCCGTCCTGGACGGGGTGCCAACGGTTCGTATCCGCTATGACAACGGGAAACCGGCTGTCAAGCAGGTGTTGTTCGGCCGCTCCCGCACGGAGTCAGCCCGCTGGGCTGCTTTCCGATCGTGGTATGGCTTCTCGGCGTTCTACTGCACCCGGTGAGGAAGGTCCCATGAGAAGGGCGGCGTGGAGCGCGAGGGGGAAGGACGCGCCTGTCGACGGCAAGACCGTCTGGAGCGAGCAGGCGTGAGCAGGCCGCATCGTCAGCCGACGCATGATGGCACGAAGGCCGGGTCGGCCGGGCCCTTGCGCTCGAGCGCGTTCAGGACCCACTGGTGGACGACCGGGTCGTTGGGCGTCTGGTCGTGCTCGATGGGGTCGAGCGGACAGCGGTCCTGGAGAGTGATGTTGGTGACCTCGCGGTCCGAGCCGTTCAGGAACGCGCTGGTATAGGGCGTGACGATCTCGTCGTATCTGGTGGTGACGACGGTGTAGTACGGACCGGCCGGCGTCTCGTCCTTCGCGTTCAGGTCGGTCAGGAACTCCGACCCCGCCTGTTGCTCGTCGCAGGCCGGACAGGCGCTGTTTTCGCTGTTCTCGCTGTTTTCGAACTCGGGCGGCGGTGCGATCACGCCCTCCGTGCCGTGGTTGGACGGAACGATCCCCACCAGGTCGTCGACCTGGGTCGCGCCGCCGAGGTACTTGATGTAATAACGGGGCATCATTCCGCCCTGGCTGTGCCCGACCAGGTCGACCTTCTTGGCGCCCGTTGCCCCCATGACCGCGCCGACGAACGACTCGAGTTCCTTCGCCGACTGGGCAATGGGTCCCATGGCGTTGCCGCCGTAGTTCAGCGCGAAGACGCAGTACCCCTCATTTTTCAGCCTGGGGCTGAGGGTCGGCCAGTTCTTGGCCATGGTCTCGAACGTTCCGTGGACCAGCACGACCGGCTCGGGATGCTCGGCGGTGGGCTCGCAGGACCAGTCATTGGCACCGGGCGGCGAGATGTCGGTGGTGTCGGCGGTGGCCGGCGAAGCGGGCGACAAGACGGCGGCGCTGACCGCGAGAGCGGCGGCGGTAAGGATCGTGGGGAGGCGCGGAGGCATGCTGTTCCTCTTTGGACGGGGGGAAGGGACGGTAGGGCGGGGACAGGACTGGTGAACCCGTCGCGACGGTGGATGGCGCCTGGAGCGGCACGCCTTACGGGCGACTCCCGGATCCGAACACTGTTCGGCATGGCCGATTGGCAGCGATTTTGCGTGGCTGTTATCGGCATGTCAACCCTCGGTATCGCTTTCGTAAGCTCTGCCTCCGTCCTTTCCGGCCGATCAGTCCGGCCCGCAGGCAGCCCGCAAGCGCCTGTACGTAGGCTCGTGCGGCTCTGAAGCCGCTCAAGTCAGGACCGAATGCAGGGGTGCCCTCTGCCGGCGGGAAAGGGCTCCGTCCCTCGATCCGCCCTGCCAAGATCGTGCGCTGGTCGAGGACGGTGGCCTGGGACACGTGGACAGGCGGCTGCGGAGCGTACGGAAGGGCCGGGTACGCGGCTGATTCCCATTCCCGAAGAGCCATTGGAGTTCCAATGCCAGGCATTGGATTCCCCATTGGATACCTATCGGACTACGGCTTAATGTCGAGGACATCGCCGCTCTGACGATCTGCACTCAAAGCGTCAGTGATCGCAAAGCGTCAGTGATCGCAGAGTGTCAGCGGACGCAGCACCTTGGAGCGCGCGATACGCAAACCCACCCCTCCGGGCCCAGGTCAGCAGGGCCCGTATCCTCGGAGAAACACCATGTCGAAGATCCTTTTCGTGATGACCGGCGTCGACTACTGGACGCTGGCTGATGGCACCAAGCACCCGACCGGTTTCTGGGCCGAGGAGGCCGTCGCCCCGTACGAGGCGTTCAGGGCCGCCGGCCACGAGATCGTCGTAGCCACCCCGGGCGGCGTCGTCCCCACGGTGGACAAGGCCAGTCTCGCCGCCGAGGTCAACGGCGGCCAGGAGAACGCCGACAAGATCGCGAACACGCTCGCCGCGATGAGTGAGCTGCAGAACCCGATCAAGCTCGAGGACGTGAACCTCGACGACTACGCCGCGGTCTTCTACCCCGGCGGTCACGGCCCGATGGAGGACCTCGCCGTCGATGCCACCTCCGGCGAGCTGCTCATCGACACCCTGGAGGCGGGTAAGCCGCTGGGGGTGGTCTGCCACGCGCCGGCCGCCCTGCTCGCGGCCGTGAAGACCGACGGATCCAACGCCTTCTCGGGCTACCAGGTGGCCGCGTTCACCAACGCCGAGGAAGCGCAGGCCGGCTTCGCCGACAAGGCGAAGTGGCTGCTTCAGACCCGCCTGACGGAGGCGGGCGTGCGGGTGCAGGCGGGCGAGCCGTGGGCGCCGAAGGTGGTCGTCGACCGCAACCTGGTCACCGGCCAGAACCCGGTCTCCTCCACCCCGGTCGCCGCGGAACTGCTCAAGAAGCTGGCCTGAGCCGTGGGCGCTGACCGGCTGGGTGAGGTCCTGGACGCCACCTACGACTGTCCGACCCGGTATGGCGTGCGGCGCACCACGATGGATGACATCGCCTCCGCCATGGGCATGTCCCGGTCAGCGGTCTACCAGTACGTCCGCAGCAAGGACGACGCCTTCCGGCAGCTCGCCCACCGCCTGCACGCCCAGGCACTGGAGCGCGCCCGGCAGGCGGCGGCCGCCTGGGACGTCCCGTACGCCGAGGCGTCCGGGGCGTCCTGGCCGCCAAGCTCGACCTGGTCCTCCAGCTCTCCGGGGACTCCGCGCACACCGCCGAACTTCTCGACGCAAAGGCCCCGCTGTTCGGCGGGATCTGCACCGCCTTCACCGCCGGCCTGCGGCGCCTGCTGATCGGCCTGTTCAGCGAGGCCGGCGCCGTGGGCGGTATCTCGCCCGGCGAGGCGGCCGATATCGCGATCGTCCTGGTGATCGGGCTGGAGTCGGTGGGCGACGGCCGGCTGCTGCTGGGGCCCGCGAGCGACGCGCTCCTGTCCGGCCTGCTGGGCGCCCCGGTGGCGACCCGCTGACCGCGCGCCCCGAGGCGCTCGTTTCCCCCGTTTTCCTCGTTTCCCTGTCTTTCTCTCTGTGGAGCTCAGCCATGCACTTTTCCAGCGGGTTCAGCCACTGCAAAGCCCGCCTGGACGTGCCCCTGCACTGAACTGCCCCAGCCAGTCCCTGCCGCCCTCGCGGAACGGCCAGGGCGGCACCGCCGCCCCTCCGGTCCCTCACCCCCGGCCCGCCGGATACCTCACCTCGAAATACGCTCTCATGCCGTCCAAGCACCGTTCTCTGACCGCGCCTGCCGGCGCTGGATACGGGCTCGTTCTCATCCTCGGCCTCGCGGCCACGGTCGTGGCCATGATGCAGACCCTGGTCGTGCCCATCGTGGCCATCATCCGCG
The DNA here is from genome assembly GCF_052245415.1 of Streptomyces sp. 8N706. Classification (NCBI taxonomy): domain Bacteria; kingdom Bacillati; phylum Actinomycetota; class Actinomycetes; order Kitasatosporales; family Streptomycetaceae; genus Streptomyces; species Streptomyces sp. 8N706. Next base: position 50,931 of record NZ_JBQQBW010000002.1, read on the forward strand.
ACGAGTTGTCCCTGACCGCCTCCACCGCCAGCTGGCTGACCACGGCCACCCTGCTGTCCGCAGCCGTCTTCACCCCGCTGCTGGGGCGGCTCGGGGACATGCGCGGCAAGCGCCCCGTCCTCATCGGCATCCTGCTGGTCACCGTGGCCGGCTCCGTCCTCGGCGCCACCACCAGCTCCCTGCCCCTGCTGCTGACCGCCCGGGCGATGCAGGGCGCCTCCACCGCGATCTTCCCGCTGGCCCTGTCCGTGCTGCGCGATGAACTGGAGCCCCGCCGGCTGTCCGGCGCCATGGGCCTGGTCAGCGGCACCCTCGCGGTCGGCGCCGGACTCGCCCTGGTCGGCGCGGGCCTGCTCACTCAGGGCACCGATCCCGACTACCACCGCGTCTTCTGGATGGCCACCGCCCTGTCCCTGATCGCTCTCGTCAGCGTCATCGCCGCCGTCCCGCCCTCCCGCGAGACCACTGGCGGACGCACCGACTGGGCCGGCGCGGCCACCCTGGCGGCCGCCCTCGTCCTGTTCCTGCTGCCCGTCTCCCAGGGCAACACCTGGGGCTGGACCTCCCCGCGCACCCTGACCCTGTTCGCCGCCGCGGCCGTCATGGCCACGGTCTGGGTGGTCGTCGAGCGACACGTCAGCGAGCCCATGGTGGACATGACCATGTTCGTGCTCCGGCCGGTGCTGTTCACCAACATCGCCGGTGTGCTGCTCGGCTTCGGCATGTTCACCCAGTTCATCGGCATCGCCTTCCTGGCCCGGACCCCCAGGGAGCTGGCCGGCTACGGCTTCTCCGCCTCTGTGCTGGGCGCCGCGACCACTTACCTGCTGCCCAGCACCCTCGCCTCACTGATCGCCGCGCAGCTGGGCGGCACCCTGGTGCGCCGCATCGGCGCCCGCGTCACCCTTGCTGCCGGCGCCGCCTCGGGGGTTGCCGGCTTCGTCTGGCTTGCCCTCGCCCACGGCAGCACCGCATCCGTCGTCAGCGCGGGCATCCTTACCGGCACCGCCGTCAGCTTCGGCTTCGCCGCCCTGCCCGCCTTCATCGCCAAGGGCGTGCCTGCCCACCAGAGCGGCATCGCCAACAGCATCAACTCCATCGCCCGTTCGGTCGGCAGCTCCGCAGGATCGGCCGTCATCACCACCCTGCTGGCCGCCAACACCCTGCCCCATCTCCCGCCCGGCACCCCTGCGCTGCCGGCCGAGACGCAGTACAGCGTCGTCTTCACCCTCGGTGCCCTGGCCTTCGCTCTCATCGCCCTGGTCGCCCTCACCGGCCTCGACTTCAACCGCACGGCACCCAGCCGCGTCGTGCTGCGGTCGCAACCGGCCAACAGCCTCCCGGCTCCGTCGGCACCGCCGCAAACTGCTCCGCTGAACACCACCGGCAACTGACCCTGACGGTCGGCACATCCCTCGCGCTGAACAGGCCCGTCCCCCGCCGGTTCAGCCCGTCCAGCTCACATGAAAGGAACGCTCGACACCGTGTGACACGGCCCGGCACAGCACCCCGCCCTCTCCACCCACCCCGACCCAAGGAGACTCCCCAGGAAGATCGGCATCATCGGCGCCGGCAACATCGGCGGCAACCTCACCCGGCGGCTGACCGCTCTCGGCCACGACGTGGCCGTCGCCAACTCCCGCGGCCCGCACACCCTGACCGCGCCGGCCGAGGAGACCGGCGCCACCCCGGTAGCCGTAGCCGAAGCCGCCCGCGGCGCCGAGATCGTTGTGGTCACCATCCCGCTCAAGAACATCCCCGACCTTCCGTCCGGCCTGTTCGACGGGGCCGACGACGGCTTCGCCGTGATCGACACCGGCAACTACTACCCCAAGCAGCGCGACGGGAGGATCGCCACCATCGAGGACGAGGGGCTCACCGAGAGCCGCTGGACCCAGCAGCACCTCGGTCACCCGGTGATCAAGGCGTTCAACGGCACCTACGCCCAGGACATCCTCGACAAGCCGCGCCCGAAGGACGACCCCGAGCGGATGGCGCTGCCGGTCGCGGGCGACGACGAGGCCGCCAAGAAGATCGTCCGCGGCCTCATCGACGAGCTCGGCTTCGACACCGTGGACGCCGACGGCATCGACGACTTCTGGCGCCAGCAGCCCGGCACCCCCGTCCACGGCCTGCGCGGCGGCGCCGCCGCGGTCACGAAGGCCCTGGCCGAGGCGTCCCCCAAGCGTCCGGCAGCGTTCCGGGCGTAAGGCTCCGGATGCCGCCACAGCCCGCCTTGCCATAGGGATCAGATAGAATTCCTTCGTGAGACATAAGGATCCCGATGGCCCGATCGGGGTACGGCAGTCCGCTGCTGCACCCCAACCGGACCTGAACCTGCTGCGCACCTTCCTGGCTGTGTACCGCTCCGGTTCCTTCACCGCCGCCGCAGGACTGCTGGGCCTGTCCCAGCCCACGGTGACCACCCAGATCCGCGCGCTGGAACGGCAGACGGGCCGCGAGCTGTTCCAGCGCCTGCCGCGCGGCGTCGCCCCGACACCCGTCGCCCACGACCTCGCGGCCAGTGTGGCCGCGCCCCTCGACATGCTCGCCGCCGCCGGGCACGACACCGCACCGGACAAGCCGGCCGCCCCCGTCCATCTGGCAGGGCCTGCCGAACTGCTGTGCACCCGCGCCCTGCCGACCCTCGCCCCGCTGGCGGCCGACGGAGTACGGCTGCGCGTGACCACGGGCCTGACCGACCCGCTCCTGTAGGAGTTGCGCGCCGGACGCTATGACCTGGTGATCGCCACCGTCCGGCCGCGCGGGAGGGCGCTGGCCGCCGTGCCGCTGATGGACGAGGAGTTCGTCCTGGTCGCCGCGCCCGCCTGGGCCGACCGCCTCACGGAACGGCTGGCCGCCGACGGCCCGGCCGCGCTGCACGCCGTCCCCCTGGTCACCTACGCCGAGGACCTGCCCATCGCCCGCCGCTACTGGCGCCACGTCTTCGGCACCCGGCTGTCCTGCCCCGCTGCCGTCACCGTCCCCGACCTGCGCGGCGTACTCGCCGCGGTCGCCGCGGGTGCCGGCTTCACCGTCCTGCCCCGCTTCCTGTGCCAGGACGAACTCGCCTCCGGCGCCCTCGTGCCCCTGCACGAACCGGACGACCCGCCCATCAACACCGGCTACCTCGTCCAGCGCCCCGGCAGGCCCGACAACCCCGACGTCACCCGGGTCCGCGACCTCCTCCTCGAGGCGGGCCGCACCTGGTGACTCCCGCGGTTCCCCCACCACTGAGCGGCATGCCGTGAGGGTCCGGGCTGCCCGACGCCGCGTCGAGCGCGGGCATGGTGGCGCAGCTCCGCCCAGCCTGTCGACGCCCGGCCTGTCGACGCCCGGCCTGTCGACGCCCGGCCGGGCCGGGAAGCCCATACGGGTGAACCAGCAGCCGTGCGGAGAGTTCCAGTAGCCGACGGCGCAGCCCTGTGGCGTGCCGGGGGGCGCGGGGCGGCGAGCGTCTCGTACGTGCTGGCCAGCTCTCGCTGAAGCCGGACCAGGTCGTCGGGGAAGTGAGGGGGCGATGCATTCATGAGAGCGCTTGTGCGATTTATTGCGCATTGGGCGTGCGCCCGTGTCGGTGGCGGCCGACCCTGGATGCAGAGGGCCCTGCTGAGCGGCGCCCAGCACTCCCCTGGCCTGGCGCATCAGCTCGGACCGAACTGGAAGGTGAACGTCACGATGAAGACACCCCCGATCGTTTCGCTGCAAGAGTGGGAGGCTGCGCACCAGCAGCTGCTTCTGGAAGAGAAGAAGTTGACCCGCGCCCGTGACGCACTGGCCGCCGAGCGTCGGCGGATGCCGTGGCTGGCGGTGGAGAAGGAGTACGAGTTCGACGGACCCGAGGGTAAGGCGAGTCTGCTCGACCTCTTCGAGGGGCGTCGTCAGCTGATCGTCTACCGCGCTTTCTTCGAGCCCGGCGTGTTCGGCTGGCCCGACCACGCCTGCCGCGGCTGCTCCATGGTGGCCGACCACGTCGCCCACCTCGCCCATCTGAACGCCCGCGACACCACCCTCGTCTTCGCCTCACGCGGGCCGCAGCCGGACATCGAGCGTGTGAAGGTGCGGATGGGCTGGACGATGCCCTGGTACACCATCACCGACGAGTTCGACACCGACTTCGGCGTGGACGAGTGGCACGGCACGAACGCGTTCATCCGCGATGGCGACAGGGTGTTCCGCACCTACTTCATCAACAGCCGCGGCGACGAAGCGTTGGGGAACACCTGGAGCTACCTCGACATGACCGCGCTCGGGCGGCAGGAGGAATGGGAGGACTCGCCCGAGGGCTACCCCCAGACCCCGCCGTACGAGTGGTGGAACTGGCACGACGAATACGGCGAGGACGCCGAGCCGCCAAAGGAGCGGGGGGCCCGAACTCCCTGAGGCCGGCGTGCCTGAGCCCTTCATCTGGCGGCTGAGCGTGGGCGACCGGCCCGGTGCCTTGAGCTGCTTGACCAGATAGCGCATCTGCGCTGGTGCGGACTTTCGGGGTATGCCGCGGACGAGGGTCTCCAGGGCCTCGCTGTCGTGCAGGTTCGCACCCGGGATGCCTCTCGAGAGGGGCAGACCGGTCCGCTCGGTGACACGTGGATCTCCGAGCCTCCGCGGTCGCGCCTTTGATCGACTCCTTCGACCGGACGCGGTCCGCCGCGGCCCCACGGGTGGTCCGATAGCCCCGCCGTCGAGCCAGGACCAGCGGCAGATCGATCCGCGGTGGCGAGCAGCGCCGTCACGTGAATAGGTGTCAGGATAGTTCGCGGCACCGCTTCCCGGGCCGCGCCGGCGAAGTTTTCGGCACGTGCCGGGTCAGCGCCGGGTGGACGGGGGGCTCGGTGTTTCCCATGCGCGCGCATAGCGGCGGGCGTCCGGGCCCTTCGGGTCTCGGCTGCGGTACACCACGTACGGCCGGACCAGATAGCCCAGCGGCGCGCTGAACACGTGCACCAGACGTGTGTACGGCCAGAACGCCAGCAGGGCGAGCACCACGAGGTTGTGAACCTGGAAGCTGATCGGAATGCCCTCCATCAGTTCCGGCTGTGGGTTCAGCGAGAACAGGCCGCGGAACCACGGTGCGACGGTGGCGCGGTAGTCGTAGCCGCCTCCGATGAGGTTGCTGCCGACGGTGTTGAGCATCCCGGTCGCGATGGCGGCGGCCAGCAGCGTGTACATGACCACATCGTTGGTCGTGGTGGCCTTGCGCACGGCGGGCACGGTGACCCGGCGGTAGAGCAGAATCGCCAGGCCCGCGACCGTGGCCAGCCCGGACAGCGTGCCTGCTGACACCGAGACGAGGTGGTACGTCCCCTCGGAGATGCCGACGAACTCGGTCCAGCTCGCCGGTATCAGGAGGCCCATCGCGTGCCCGCCGATCACCGCCAACAGCCCGAAGTGGAACAGCGGGCTGCCCAGCCGCAGCAGCCTGCTCTCGTAGAGCTGCGAGGACCGGGTGGTCCAGCCGAACTGGTCGTGCCGGTAGCGCCAGACATGCCCGAGCACGAAGGAGGTGAGTGCCACGTACGGTGCGGCGAGCCACAGCAAGGTGATCACCGGCGTCCTCCCATCTCCCGCTGCGTCGTCGGATCCATCGCGAACGGCTCCAGACCGACCTCCTCCTCGGGCGGCCCCTGTGCGGCGAGTTCGGCGATCCGGCGCCGGTTGGCCGTGTTGAGTTCGGGCAAGGTCGCGCACACCGCGTCGAGCACATCCGCATACGGCGACTCACTGGCCACCAGGGACAGCCGGAGCAATTCCACGACGGGCCGGTGCTCGAGGAGCAGTCGCCGACCGGACGCGGGGTCGATGGTCGCGGCGAACTCCAACACCACGGCGAGATGGTCAGGGAGTTCGTGGTCGCCCAGCGTGGCCCCTGCCGTCTTGTAGGCGTGCTTGAACCGCAACAGCGCCATGCCACGCTTGCGGGTGTCTCCGTAGGCGTAGTACGTCAGATGCAGGCAGTTGCGACGGCGCAGGTCGAAGGTCTCCACATAGTGCGCGGCCAGTTCCATCGGCGGCATCCCGCGAGCCCTGTCCGCAAACGACACCAGGGCCGGACCCGCCGGCGCGGGTACGGACCCTGCCACCGCCGCCATCTCCTCGAGCAGGTTCGGCGTCTGCCCGGTCGGATAGTCGAGCAGCAGCCCGGCGATCCGCCACACGATCCGCCGCTGCCGTTCGGACAGGTGCTGGGCCGGTGAGTTCCGGGTTCCTCGCTTGCCCAGCCGGAGCGGGCTCATCGGACGCCCTCCGCCGCGGGCTCCTGCTCGGCGTCATGGTCGGAGCGGCCCGGTTCCTCGGGGGCCGGGAACAGGCCGTCGGCGGACTTGCCGTCCCAGTCGAGCAGGTTGATGCGCGTCCGCTTGTCCTCGGGCGCTGCGCCATTGGTGTCGGTGAGGTGGAACTTCTCCGCCATTGCATCGAACGCGGTCATGCCCGGCCCGCCGTCGCCGTCCAGGCTGCACCCCGTGGCGACCGCGTCCAGCCGGTGGGCGTCCGCGCCCGCACCGCTGGGAATCACGTAGCGCTCCTCGTACTTGGCGATCGCCAGCAGGCGGTACATCGCTTCGACCTCGTTCGGCGTGAGGCGCACCGCCTCGGCGATCTCCGGCTTGGTCGGCTCGCCGAGGTTGACCCGGCGCATATGCGAGCGCATCGCGGCAAGTCGCTGCAGCGCGGCACGGACCGGCCCGACGTCGCCCGCGGTGAACAGCTCAGCCAGGTACTGCACCGGGATGCGCAGCGCGTCGATCGCGCCGAAGAGGTTGCCTGCGTCCTCGCCGTCATGTCCGGTCTCGCCGAGCACGTCCACGACGGGCGAGAGCGGGGGCACGTACCAGACCATCGGCATCGTGCGGTACTCCGGATGCAGCGGCAGCGCGACCTGGTAGTCGACGATCAACCGGTAGACGGGCGAGTTCTGCGCCGCCTCGATCCACTCGCTCGAGATGCCCGCCCGCTCGGCCTCGGCGATCACCCGCGGGTCGTGCGGGTTGAGGAAGACACCCAACTGGGCCGGATAGAGGTCCTGGTCGTCCTCGACCGAGGCCGCTTCCAGCACCGCGTCGGCGTCGTAGAGCAGCACACCGATGTAGCGCAGCCGCCCGACACAGGTCTCCGAGCAGACGGTCGGGATGCCGACCTCGACCCGCGGGTAGCAGAACGTGCACTTCTCGGCCTTGCCGGTCTTGTGGTTGAAGTAGATCTTCTTGTACGGGCAGCCGGTGACGCACTGCCGCCAGCCGCGGCAGCGGTCCTGGTCGACCAGGACGATGCCGTCCTCACTGCGCTTGTAGATCGCGCCGGAGGGGCAGGACGCCGCGCAGGACGGGTTGAGACAGTGCTCGCAGATCCGCGGCAGATAGAACATGTACGTCTGCTCGAACTCGAGCTTCACCTGCTCGGACACCTTGGCAAGCACCGGATCCCGGCCGATCTGCTCGGGGCCGCCGCCCAGGTCGTCGTCCCAGTTGGCTCCCCAGGTGACCTTGGTGTCCTCGCCGGTGATCAGCGACTTGGGCCGGGCGACGGGCGTGGTGTCCGACGGCGGAGCGGACAGCAGGTTCTCGTAGTCGTATGTCCACGGCTCGTAGTAGTCCGACACCGTGGGCAGATCCGGGTTGGCGAAGATATTCAGCAGCCGCTTGACGCGGGACCCCGTGCGCAGCCGGAGCTTGCCGCGCTTGGACAGCTCCCAGCCGCCCCGCCACCTGTCCTGGTTCTCGTACTGGCGCGGATATCCCTGCCCCGGCCGGGTTTCCACATTGTTGAACCAGACGTACTCGACACCGCCGCGGTTGGTCCACGCCTGCTTGCAGGTGACGCTACAGGTGTGGCAGCCGATGCACTTGTCCAGGTTCATCACCATGGCGAGTTGTGCCATGACCCTCATCAGTACCGCACCTCCTGGCCCCTGCGCCGGATCGTCGTGACCTCATCACGCTGGTTGCCGGTCGGGCCGTGGTAGTTGATCGCGAATGACTGCTGGGCGTAGCCGCCGATCAGATGCGACGGCTTGATCATCAACCGGGTGAGCGCATTGTGGATGCCGCCGCGTTTGCCGGTCTTCTCGGTGCGCGGAACATCGACCGCCCGGTCCTGGGCGTGATACATGAACACGGTTCCCTCGGGCATCCGGTGGCTCACGATCGCCCGCGCGACCACGACACCGTTGCGGTTGACCGCCTCGATCCAGTCGTTGTCCTTGACGCCGATCTTCGCCGCGTCCACATCGGACATCCAGATCGCCTGCCCACCCCGGGACAACGTCAGCATGTGCAGGTTGTCCTGGTACGCGGAGTGAATCGACCATTTCGAGTGCGGGGTGAGGTATCGGACGGTGACCCCGGCCTCGCCGGTCGCGCCGACAGCGGGTTCGGCGAACAGCGCCGTCATGTCCAGCGGCGGCCGGAAGACCGGCAGTTGCTCACCGAGTTCGAACATCCAGTCGTGGTCGAGGAAGAAGTGCTGCCTGCCGGTCAGCGTGTGCCACGGCTTGAGCCGCTCGGTGTTGATGGTGAACGGGGCATAGCGCCGGCCGCCGGTCTCGCTGCCCGACCATTCCGGTGAGGTGATCACCGGCACCGGCCGGGCCTGAGTGTCCGCGAAGGTGATCCGCTTGGCCTCGTTCTCGGCCGCGAGGTCGGCGAGCTTCGTGCCCGTGCGCCGCTCGAGGGCATGGAACCCTTCGGTGGCGAGCCTGCCGTTGGTGGTGCCCGACAGCGCCAGGATCGCCTCTGCAGCATGGGTGTCCTTGGCCAGCGACGGCCTGCCCGCGGCGACTCCGGACGGGACGACACCGTTGACGCCCCCCAAGTATTCGACCTCCGCGTCCGGGTGCACCGTCACGCCCTTCGTGGTCAGACCGAGGGTGTCCACCAGCGGGCCGAGCGCGGCCATCTTCTCGCCAACAGCCGGGTAGTCACGCTCGACCACGACCAGCCGGGGCATCGTCCTGCCCGGTATCGGCTCACACTCGCCTGCCTTCCAGTCGAGCACTCGGCCGCCCGGCTGCGCGGTGGCGTCGGCGGTGTCATGCGTCAGCGGCACCGCGACGATGTCCTTGCGCGTGCCGAGATGCTTCGCGGCGAGCCAGGAGAAGCCGCGTGCGATCCGGTGGAAGGCCTCGAAGTCGGTCTTGGACTCCCACGGCGGCGATATGGCCGGGGAGAAGGCGTGCACGTACGGATGCATGTCCGTGCTGGACAGGTCGTGCTTCTCGTACCAGGTCGCCGCGGGCAGCACCACGTCGGAGAACAACGTGGTGCTGGTCATCCGGAAATCCAGCGACAGCAACAGATCCAGCTTGCCGACCGGTGCCTCCTCCCGCCAGGTGACCTCCTCGGGCCGGACACCTTCGCGGTCGGTCGCCTGCAGGTTGGAATCCGTGCCGAGGAGATGGCGCAGGAAGTACTCGTTCCCCTTGGCGGACGAGCCGAGCAGATTGGCGCGCCACACCGTCAGTACGCGAGGGAAGTTCTCCGGTGAGTCCGGATCCTCGCAAGCGAAGCGCAGGTGCCCGGACTTCAGACCGTCCACGACGTGCTGCGCGCCGTCCTTGCCCAATCGCTCCGCTTCGTCGGCCAGGTCCAGCGGATTACGGTTGAACGTCGGGTAGCTCGGCATCCAGCCCAACCGAGAGGCAAGCGCGATGTTGTCGGCCGCGGTTCGTCCCGCGAAGCGCCCGGTGGCCAGCGGCGATGCCATCGCCTCCGAGGTGAACGGGTCGTAGCGCCACTGGTCCGTGGCCAGGTACCAATACACCGTGCCCTGCATCTGGCGCGGTGGCCGCTGCCAGTCCAGTCCGAAGGCGAGCGTCGCCCAGCCCGTGATCGGTCGGCACTTCTCCTGGCCGACATAGTGGGCCCAGCCGCCGCCGTTGACCCCCTTGCAGCCGGTGAGCATCGTGAGCGCCAGGAACGAGCGGTAGATCTGGTCGGAGTGGAACCAGTGGTTGGTACCCGCGCCCATGAGAATCATCGACCGGCCGCCGGACCGCTCGGCGTTGTCGGCGAACTCGCGGGCGATCCGCTCGGCGGCCTTCGCGGGCACTCCGGTGATCGGCTCCTGCCAGGCGGGCGTATAGGGCTGTGACGCGTCGTCGTAGTCGGCCGGCCAGTCGCCGGGAAGCCCCGGCCGGTGGACGCCGTACTGAGCCAATAGCAGGTCGAACACCGTGGTCACCCGCTGCCCGCCGACGATCTGTGTGGGCACGCCGCGGTGCAGGACGCCCGCATCTGCGGTGTCGGCACCGTCGAACCGGGGCAGCCCGACGGTCACCGCATCGGCGTCGGCGTCGCTGTCGCCGCCATACAGCGACAGCATCGGGTCGGCCTCGCCGAGATCCAGATTCCAGTGGCCCCGTCCGGAATCCGTGAACCGGTGACCGAGCGACCCACCGGGGACCACGGGGGCGCCGTCGGCGTCCAGCAGCACCGTTTTGAACTCGGCGCCCTCTCCGGTCTCGCCCAGGTCGGCGGCCGTGAGGAACTTGCCGGGAACGTAGGCGTCGCCGCGTTCGGTGAGGGTGACCAGGAACGGAAGGTCGGTGTAGCGCTTGACGTAGTCGGTGAACCGCGGGGTCGCCCTGTCGACGAAGAACTCCTTGAGGATCACGTGTCCCATGGACATGGCCAGCGCGGCGTCGGTGCCCGGCCGCGCGGGCAGCCACTCGTCGGCGAACTTGGTGTTGTCCGCGTAATCAGGGGAGACCACCACGACCTTCTGGCCCCGGTAGCGCGCCTCCGTCATGTAGTGCGCGTCAGGTGTCCGGGTCACCGGGACATTGGAACCCCACATGATCAGATAACCCGCGTCGAACCAGTCGGCGGACTCCGGAACGTCGGTCTGGTCACCGAACACCTGAGGCGAGGCCACTGGCAGGTCGGCGTACCAGTCGTAGAACGACAGCATCGAGCCGCCGATCATGGAGATGAACCGGGCCCCCGCCGCGTGGCTCACCATCGACATCGCGGGAATCGGCGAGAACCCCGCGACCCGGTCGGGCCCGTGCCGCTTGATCGTGTGCACATGCGCGGCGGCGACGATCTCGGCGGCCTCCCACCACTCGGCCCGCACGAACCCGCCTTTGCCGCGTGCGGACTTGTATCTGCGAGCCTTCTCCGGGTCGTCGACGATGTCGGCCCAGGCCAGCACCGGATCGTCCAGCCGCTGCTTGGCCTCGCGGTAGAGCTCGAGCAGCGTCGCGCGCACGTACGGGTAACGGACCCGTGCGGGAGAGTAGGTGTACCAGGAGAACGACGCGCCCCGCGGACAACCGCGCGGTTCGTACTCGGGCTTGTCCGGGCCGATCGACGGGTAGTCCGTCTGCTGCGCCTCCCAGGTGATGATCCCGTCCTTGACGTAGACCTTCCAGGAGCAGGAACCGGTGCAGTTCACCCCGTGGGTGGACCGCACGACCTTGTCGTGGGCCCAGCGGTCCCGATAGAAGACGTCGGCGGACCTGCCGCCGATCTTGTGCACCGTCCGCAGGTCCGCCGAGGTCTCGCCACGCTGAAAATGCCCGCCAATGCGGAGCAGGGAATCTTCGAAATCGGTGTCCGACGTGCTCCCTTGTATGCCGGATGTGCCATTCGAGGAATCGGACACGAGCCCCGCCTCTCCTGATATTTCCGTGAACACGCCCTGCGCTCCGCGGGCTTACCGTAAACGGCAAGTTAATGCGCTACAAGGCTTCCACCCGCATGCCCTGGAAATGCGCACATAATGGGGATGATGTTTGTGCGTTCGCCGTAACACCGTGTTTACACCTCCGACCCCTTGCAAGCTTCGCGCGTAGCCCTCCAGAATGCTTCGACCATCCCTGAGGTGGCTTTTTTGGTAAATGGCCGGTTGGCTCTGCGGTATTTGTTGGTGAGGTCCATGACGGCGTGTTGGCCGGTGGCCCTGGTTGGCCCGGGGGTGACGTTGGGGGCACGACGGCTGCGGGCCAGGCGGATGCCGGTGGTTGTCGACGTGGCGCCGCGCTTCGTGTTCGCCGGTGCGTACCTGCCCGCAGCGCGCGCTCCCCTGCTCCCCAGGATCGACCGAGTCACGCAGCATCTGACGTTCGATCCGCTCGAGGAGGTGCCGTCGCAACTCGTCGACGTTGCGTGATTCCTGCCGACTCCGATGGGAGGCAGGTGCAGGCCAAGTCCCGGCGGGGCGGAGCAGGGTACGGTCGCCGCGCCGACCTTGTGCCGGAGGCGACGCAGCTCGCCGTGGAAGCGCCGCAATCCCGAGCGGGAGTTCTGGGCCGAGTCGGGTGATGAGGTTGCAGAGGTCTCCGGTAGGGGGCGGTCGTCCGCGGGGGGGGCCGCCGCTGCGTCCACTTCCTGTGACCAGACGTCGCTGCCAAGCATCCCCTACCGCAGGCCGCGCCTGCAGCGGGATCCAGATGCAGTCTGCGGAGCGGGGGTCGTCGAACGGTGCTCCGCGCCGCTGACTGCTTGGGACGAGGGGTCCCGGAGGGGGTGGTTCACAAACGCCGAGACCGTCCGCCGTAGCGGCCGGAGTTCCGCCGGCACGGTGGAACTGGCGCGGGGCGGCCGGACGCCGGGGAGCCGGCGCCGTGAGGAAGCGCCTGGCGCCGGAGCCCCGCCCCAGTCATCCGCGGCCGACGGCCAACTGGCTCCGGCCCCTCATCAGTTGAACGTCCCGGCCTCGGCGGCCAGCTCCACCAGCAACGGCGCGGGCTCCCAGCCGTCGCCCTCGTGGAAGCGCCTGAGCCTGGCCAGCACCTGTGCGGCGCCCACCGTGTCGGCGTAGAACATCGGTCCGCCGCGATACCTGGGGAAGCCGTACCCCGCGATGTAGACCACGTCGATGTCCGAGGCGCGCAGGGCTATGCCCTCCTCGAGGATGCGCGCGCCCTCGTCGATGAGGGCGAAGACGAGACGCTGCACGATCTCGTCCGCCTCAAACGTGCGGCCCTTGGTGCCACGCTTCTCGTGGAACGAAGCCAGCAGGTCTTCGACGACGGGACTCGGGATCGCCTGGCGGCTGCCGGGCTCGTAGTCGTACCACCCGGCACCCGTCTTCTGGCCGAACCGTCCCATGTCGCACAGGGCGTCGGAGATCTCCTCGCGGGGCATGCCGGGGTCTTCGGCGTAGCGCCTCTTGCGGATCGCCCATCCGATGTCGTTGCCCGCCAGGTCGGCCGTCCGGAACGGGCCCATGGCGAAGCCGAAGTTCTCCGCGGCGGAATCGATCTCGGCCGGTGTCGCGCCCGAGCGGAGCAGATCCATCGCCGCATCCCGGTACTTGGCCAGCATCCGGTTGCCGATGAAGCCGTCGCACACCCGGGCCACCACGCCGGTCTTGCCGATCCGCTGTCCCACCGCCATCGCCGTGACCAGCACGTCGTCCGCGGTATCCGCCCCGCGCACGATCTCCAGCAGTTTCATGACGTTCGCAGGGCTGAAGAAGTGCATGCCGAGGACATCCGCGGGGCGCCCGGTCACCGCGGCGATCGCATCGATGTCGAGGGTCGAGGTGTTCGACGCCAGCACCGCGCCGGGCTTCGCCACCTGGTCGAGCCGGGTGAACACCGAACGCTTGACGTCCATGTCCTCGAAGGCCGCCTCGATGACCAGGTCGCTGTCCGACACATCCGCATAGTCCAGGGTCGGTGTCAGGAGCGCCATACGCCGTTCCAGCCCGTCAGGCGTCAGTTTCCCCTTGTCGACCTGGTGTTGGTAGTTCCGGCGCATGATGCCCAAGCCCCGGTCGAGCGCCTCCTGGCTGGACTCCACGATGACGACCGGAATCCCGGCGTCCAGGAAGTTCATCGCGATGCCGCCGCCCATCGTCCCGGCACCGATGACCGCCACCGTGTCCACCGTCCGCGCCGCCGTCTCGCGCGGGACGTCGGGGACCTTGCGGGCGGCCCGCTCGGCGAAGAACGCATGACGCAGCGCGGCCGACTGCTCGCCGTCCATCAACTCCAGGAACGTCTTCCGTTCCTCGGCCAGCCCCTCCTCGAACGGAGTGGTACCCGCCACCTCGACCAGAGCCAGAGCCGCCGCCGGCGCCAGGAATCCGCGGCCGCGCCGACGCAGGCGCTCCCGCACCGCGTTCATCGAGGCCGCGCCGGCGTTCTCCACGCTCAGGTCCCGGACCCGCGGGAGCGGCCGTACCGCGGCGATCTCGACCGCGAGTTCCACTGCCGCTGCGATCACGTCGCCGTCCACGACCCGATCGAACAGCCGTTGTCCCTGGAGGTCTGCGAGCTCCCGCGCCGTACGGGGCGCACCGCTGGTGATCATGTCCGCCGCGACATCGGCACTCACGACGCGTGGCAGCCCCTGGGTGCCGCCGGCGCCGGGGACCAGCCCGAGGTTCACCTCGGGGAGCCCGATCCTGCTGCCCGACGTCGCGACCCGGTAGTGGGCGCCCAGCGCAAGTTCCAGTCCGCCGCCGAAACAGGTGCCGTCGATGGCGGCCACGACCGGCTTGACGGCGTCCTCCAGTGCCGCGATGACGTCACCGAGGGGCGGTGCGGCGGTGGTCCTGGGCGTCCCGAACTCCGAGATGTCGGCCCCGGCGGAGAAGCATCCCTCGCGGCCGGTGAGCACGACGGCATCGACGTCGTCCGAGTCGAGGGCACGGTGCAGACCCTGCACGATGCCCTGCCGCGTTGCGTGCCCGAGCCCGTTGACCGGCGGGTTGTCGAGGCGGAGGATCGCTGTGCGTCCTACGACGCTGTACTGGGTGGACATGGGGCGGCACCACTCCCTGAACGAAATTCGGTGATCAACGGGTCGGGGACGGTCGAAGCGGGGGACGACAGGCACATCCGGGCGTCTGTCGCCCGCGACGCCGGGCAACGACGACCTGCCACGTCAGCTCTCCCCGATCGCACCGGACGGCGACATCCTGTGGGCGCGAGGCGAACAGCCGGGGCATGTCAGACAGCCGGAACTCTCGCTGAGGGGGGCGCACCACTCGTCCCTTCCTCCGTGTCGCGGCCCGCCGTCGACCGGGACCGGTCGAAACGCATGAGTCCCTCCTGCGCGACGGCGGCCACCAGGCGCCCGCCCGTATCGAACAGTCTTCCGCGGGTCAGCGCCCTGCCGTGCTCGGCCGAAGGGGAGGCCTGGTCGTACAGCAGCCACTCGTCCGCGCGAAAGGGGCGCAGGAACCACAGCGAATGGTCCAACGACGCACCCTGTAGGGCGGCTTGGGGATGCGGCAGTCGCGCGGATCCCAGCAGCGCCATGTCGCTGAGATAGGTCAGCGCGCAGGCGTGGACGGCACCGTCGTCCGGCAGGGGGCGTCCGTACCGGATCCACACCCGCTGGCAGGCCGCCCCCTCAGGAACGTGGCCGATCTCCCCTCTGGGCACCCATCGCATCTCCCAGTCGCGCCACTCCGCAGGTCGCGGCATGCTCCAGCCACTGATGAGGTCGGACTCCGGGATGTGGCCGGGGGCTGGCACGGCCGGCATGTCCACCTGGTGTGAGACCCCCTCGTCCCCGCGGTGGAACGACGCCGTCACCGTGAAGATCGCCTCCCCCGCCTGGACTGCGGTCACCCGGCGGGTACAGAAGCTGCCGCCGTCGCGGATCCGCTCGACCAGATGGTCGGTCGGCTCCTGCGGACGGCCGGGCCGCAGGAAATAGCCGTGCATCGAGTGAGCCGAGTACGACCGGTCGAGGGTACGCGCCGCGGCCATCAGCGACTGGGCGGCGATCTGGCCACCGAACGTTCGTGCCCACTGGCTGGGGATCGGGCCGGACCGGAACCGGTCCGGCTCCATCTCCTCGAGGGCCAGGACCTCCTGCAGACCGGCCCTCCTGCCGCTCGGTCCGCCTGTCACGCCGACACCGCCCCGCGCAGTTCGCGACGCAGGATCTTGCCGCTCGTGGTCTTGGGCAGCTCGTCGCGGATGCCTACGGTCCGGGGGGCCTTGTAGGGGGCCAGGTGCTCGCGGCAGTAGGCGACCAGCTCTTGGGGCTCGACGGACCGGCCGGGCCGCAGGCTGACGAAGGCCGCCACCGTCTCGCCGCGGTACGGGTCGGGCACGCCGACCACGGCGGCCTCGCGTACCGCGGGGTGCCGGTAGAGGACGTCCTCGACCTCGCGCGGCCACACCTTGAAACCGGAGGCGTTGATCATGTCCTTCTTGCGGTCGACCACGTACACCCAGCCCTGCCGGTCCATGAAACCGACGTCGCCGGTGAGCAGCCGCCCGTTCGGGATGGACTCCGCGGTGGCTCCAGGCCTGTTCCAGTAGGCGGGCACCACCATGGGGCCCTCGACCGCGATCTCGCCGACCTCGTTCGGTGCCAGGTCCTTGCCGTCCTCGCCGACGATACGGACCATCGCCGTGGGAAGCGGCAGGCCGATCGACAAGGTCCCCGAGTCGGGGTCCACGGGAGCCTCCCTGTCCACGGGCACCACCACGCACGGGGCGCTGGTCTCGGTGAGCCCGTAGCCGTTGCGGATGTACCGTCCCGTCTGCTCCCGGAACCGCTCGACGATCGCCGGGGGCAGCGGGGCACCGCCCGAGTTGAGCGTCCTGAGGGAGCCGAAGGCGTCGGCGGAGAAGTCGGGGTGTGCCATCAGCGCCATGTACGCGGTGGACGGCCCCACCATGAACGCCGGCCGTTCCCGCTTGAGCGCGTCGATCACCACCCCCGCCTCGAAGCGGTATGCGAGGACCAGGGGGCTCGCCAGGTCGACCGCGGTGAGCAGTTGGACGACCATGCCTGTGATGTGGAACAGCGGGGCCAGCGCGAAGATCGGTGAGCCCGCGGGGACCTCGTCGTACAGCCGCAGCAGAACCGCGTTGACCGTCAGGTTGCGGTGGGTGTTGGTCGCCCCCTTCGGCAACCCGCTGGTGCCGGAGGTGTAGGAGATCAGGGCGATGTCGTCGGGGGTCCGCCCGGGAGGCGCAGGCAGCCGTCCCGCCCGTGCCCTCGCCACGTCGAGAATGTCGTCGGTGCCCTCGCTGCGCTGCCGGGTCAGTCCGGCGAAGATGCGCGGATCGTCCAGGGTCTGCAGGTCCAGCGGGCTGGCGGTGAGCGCTGTGGTCACCCCCGCCGCGGTGGCCCGCTCACGGACGTGCTCCGCCCATGCCCGCTCATCGCACACCATCGCGGTCACCCCCGCGTCGGTGAGGATGTGCGCGAGTTCGTCCCGGTACATCGGATTCAGCGGCACGACCACGCCGCCTGCCTTCCAGGCACCGAACAGCGCCAGCACGAACTGCGGGACGTTCTGCAGGTACAGCGCCAGCCGGTCGCCGGGACGGAACCCGCGCTCGAGCAGGTAGTGCGCCACCCCGTCGGTGAGCTCGTCCACCTCACGGTAGGTCAGCGTGCCACCGAGATAGGTGATGGCAGGCCCGTCGGGGGCGGTGGAGACCGCGTGGGCCAGCAGTTCCAGTGCCGTCCGGTCAGCGACCGGTTCCACCGTCGCCATCCGTTCGTTGTACAGCGCCGTCCACGGTCTGTCGTCAAACCAGCTCATCGCGGCCGAACCCGCCTTTCAGGGGACAGTTGTATGGGTGTGCACGTGGGCGCGGTGACCTTTTACCTGCGCCTGGTCAGCGCGCCCCGGAGATCCCGCCGTCCACGGGGATCACCGTGCCGGTCAGATAGGCACCCGCGCGCGAGGCCAGGAAGATCGCTGGGCTCGCGATGTCCTCGGGGGCGCCGATGCGGCCGAGGGGCACCCGCTCGACCACGGAACCCCGCAGCTCGGGGTCGTCCAGGGCATGGGCCATCATCTTGGTCGGGAACGGGCCGGGGGCAAGGGCGTTGACGGTGATGTGGTCACCCGCCAGGGTTGCGGCCATCTTGCGGGTCAGCATGTGCACCGCCGCCTTGCTCGCGACGTAAGAGAAGTTGTCGGACGCGGAGACGACGAGCCCGTCGATGGACCCGATGTTGATGACTCGGGCGGGGTCCTCCGCAGTGGCGGCAGCCCGCAACTGCGGCAGCAGCCGTTGCGTCAGCGAGAAGACCGCCTTGACGTTGACGTTCAGCACCTTGTCGAAGCCCGAGTCGGGGAACTCGCCGATCGGCGCGCCCCAGGCGGCCCCCGCGTTGTTGACCAGAACGTCCAGCCGCGGCGCGACGTCCGCGACCCGCTCGGCCAGGCTCGTAAGACCCTCGGCGGTGGACAGGTCCGCCGGATGTGCCAGGCAGGTTCCGGCACCGGCGGACCTCAGCGCTGACAGTTCCGCCGCTGCCTTCTCGCATGCCTCTGCCTTGCGAGAGGAGATGATCACCGTGGCCCCGGCCGCCACGAAACCGTGCGCGATCATCAGTCCGATACCGCGCGAGCCACCCGTGACCACCACCGTTTTTCCGCTGACGTCGAACAGCGCGGCGGGATTCATGACACCACCTCGGACAGCCCGGACGCGCCCATGCCGCCGCCGATGCACATCGTCATGCCCGGTACCGTCTCCGGGAGTCCGGTTCGCAGCACCACCCGGCGCGCGACATTCCCGCCGGAGGAGCCGTGCTGCACGGCGCGTCCGAGGATCACGTCCTCGACCTCGCCACCCTCGAGCCACGCGCGGCGCACGGCATGCGCTATCGCGTGGGCGGCCAGCTCCTGGGTCGGGGGGTTGTCGAACGCGCCGCGGTGGGCCTTCCCGATCGCCGTACGCGCCGTCGAGACGACGACTGCCTGCCTCATTCCCGCTCCTTTCCTCGGTTGGGGGTCAACTTGTTCCGGGTGTGTCAGAAGCCGGCCTGCTCCGCGACCTCTCGGGCCTTTGTCACCAGTGCGTCGATGCGCTCGACGGTCGGAGTCCCGGAGGCGGCCTTGTTCTGCGGTTCCTCCATCGCACGGCGCATGACGCCCTCTGCGATGATCGCGACCTTCCACAATCCCAGCGCGTGCCAGTAACCCAGCGCTGTCACGTCGCGGCCGGATGCGGCCAGGTACGCCTCCACGAGTTCCTCGCGGCTCGGAAAGCCGTCGAGAGCGGTGGCGACGAAGTCACCTGAGGTGTTCTCACCCTTGGCCGGCCAGTAGGCCAGCAGGCTGCCCAGGTCCGCCACCGGGTCCCCGAGCGTGCACAGCTCCCAGTCCAGCACCGCCGTGACCTCGCCGGTGTCATGACGGGTGATGACATTGCGCAGGTGGAAGTCCCCGTGCACCAGCGTCAGCTCGTGCTGCTCGGGAACGGCGGCCTGCAGCCGTCGGGTCAGGTCGTCCAGCTCGGGGGATGTGCGGGTCCTGGACTTCTCCCACTGCCCCATCCACCGTCTCAACTGGCGCTGCGCGTACGGCTTGTGGCCGGAGAGGTCGATCAGCCCGGTGGCCCGGAGGCCGACGGCATGGATCTTGGCCAGGGTGCGGGGCAGGGACACTCCGATGGCACGGCGCCGCTGAGGGCTCAGCGCCTCGGCGACGGACAGGCGGTCGACCACGAGCCCGTCGACGAACTCCATCAGCAGCAACGGCACGTCGGTGATCCCCGGGTCCCGGCACAGCCCCAGCACGCGCGGGGTCGGTACGTCGGAACCCCCGAGCGCCGACAGGATCCGCGCCTCGCGCGCCACGTCGTGCGCCGATGCGAGAAGGTGCCCGAGCGGTGGGCGGCGAAGCACCCATCTGCGGCCCGCCTCGTCCCTCACGAGGTAGGTGAGATTCGACTGCCCGAGGCCGATCCTGCCGAAGGACAGCTCGCCGGACCGCTCTACGCCGAGACTGTCGACCCACCCGGTGACCGCGACGGGGTCGATTCCGACCACAGCGGCGTCAGACATCGGCCCCGTCCTCCCGCTCGGGAAGGCCTGCGCCCCCGACCATCCCGCCGCCGTAACCCACCACGGCCCCACCAAAGCCCCTGAGCGCGGCGTCCGATCGGAGGACCGCGGTCAGCGGTCCCATGGCCCGGGACATCCGGGAGGTCGTCGCGGTAGGGCCGGTCGGGCCGAGTCCGTTCACGCGACCCCCAGCAGCCTGCTCTGGTACCTGCGCATGCCCCGCAGCCACCGATCGGAGTCGGAGGCCTTCTGCCGGTACATCTCCAGCACGTTCTCGTGCGGGAGGATGAGGAAGCGCTCGTCGTCCGTCGCCTTGAGGACGGCGTCCGCCACCTGCGTCGGCTCCAGGACGGCACCCGCCGACGTAACCGCCCGGGTCGCCGCGGCGCCGAGCGGGTCAGCGGATTCCTCGCCCGGTGTGAGCATCCTGGTGTTCACACCCATGGGGCACAGGCAGCTCACACGCACGCCCTGGTCGCCGTACGTGACCGAGAGCCACTCAGCGAAGGCGACTGCCGCATGTTTGGTGACGGCGTAGGCCGACGAGCCGATCTGGGTGAGCAATCCGGCCGCGGAGGCGGTGCTGACGAAGTAGCCCTCGCCGCGCTCGAGCCAGCCGGGCACCAGCAGCCGAGCCGCCCTGATGTGGGCGCGAAGGTTGACGTCGATCACCCGGTCCCAGACGTCCTCGGGGGCGTCCAGCCCCTTTCCTCCGCTGATACCCGCATTGGCGAAGTAGAGGTCGACCGGACCGAACGCGCTCCCGGCCTGGGCGATCAGCTGACGGATCTGCGCCTCGTCGGAGACGTCGGCAGCGGCGCCGATCGCCCCTCCCGGATGCGCGTTGTCGATCGTCGCTGAGACCTCTTCCGCGGCCGCGCCGTCGATGTCCGCGACGAGCACACTGGCACCCTCGGCGGCGAGCCCCCGGGCCAGTGCCGCCCCGATGCCCCCACCACCCCCGGTGACGATGGCGACCTTCCCTGCAACCTTCACCAGGAGTTCCTTTCGACGGGAAGCGTCGTACCTCTCAGGACCTGTATAAGTGAATATGACGTCAACCTCAAGTGAGTGGGATGTGGAATCGCCCCACGCAGGCTCGGGCAGCTCACGCACAGACCGCGAGCAGACGCCCGGTCCGGCGGCGCGCGGGTACGGCGCAGAGCGGCGTCGGGCCGGCGTCACGCTGGATGTGGGCCCGATCCGAGAGCCCGGCCTGACGAGTACCTGTTCGAGGGTGCAGCCGAGCAACTACGAGCAAGGTCGGCTGCGTACGCGGACGGCCTCCCCGATGCGCTCCGCGGTGAACTGGCTCTCGGCGGCAGTTGGGACTCTCACGGATGTGGGCTGTGGGCCGGGCACGTTCGCCCGGATGCCGGCGGGGCACTCCTCGCGAGTCGTGGCCGTGGATCCCGACCCGGCCGTGATCGAGCGGGGCCGTGAACTCGCGGAGGCGGCCGGAATCTGCAACATCAGCCGGCGCACACTCCCGGCGAGGACGTCTCGTTCGAGGCAGGAGAACTCGCCGCCGGCGTTTGCGACCAGTCTTTTCACCGGATGGTCGGCACCGACCGGCCGGCTCCCGGCCGCGTGACGGCTGCACGAGCAGGCAGCCACACCGTCGCGCCGTCCCCGGGCAAGGGACCACTCTCCCGGGCGGTTTGACGCCAACGATCAGTCAGCCACCAGGGGCGATGGTCGCCGACGGAATTTGCGATGAAAGCACGTAGTGACAACCAACTCACCCAGGGAGAAACTCGCCATGTCTGCTGTACCCCCATAAGGAGTAAAAGACATGACAACGCCGCCCCCTGTCGACGCCCGTAAAGCCCTGGACTTCATAAGGACCAGCGGACTCGTCGATCTCACCGTCCCGCTGGAACGCGTCGTCGGCCAGGTCAGCCAACTCGATGACGTGGCGGGCTACGTGCTCGCGTGGGAGCGCTACGTCCTCGTCGTCGCCAACCAGGTCGCCGAGCCCCCCGAAGCCGGCACGGACGCCTGACCCCGACAACCGTGGAACGCCGGGAGGCATCCGATGAACACGACGCAGCCCGGCGGCGGATCGTCCCCAAGGCGCGCGGTGGAGACCCGGGCGGTCGCCTGGCTCGCTGCGCGCCGCACCCTGATCGACCCCGCGGGCGCCGGCCCCGACGGGGTCATGTTCGCCCGTAAAGCCCTGATCGAGACGGCGTTCCTCGTCGGTCTGCGGGCCCGCCTCGATCCGCATCCGCTGGACGGCGACTACACGGCGCTGCTCGATCAGGTCCAGAACATCACCGACCGCCCCTCGTACCGGGAGCTCATCGCCCGCGACGAAGCCGCCCTGCTGCTCTACGCCGGCACCTATGCGGCGCTGCGGCTGTGCGGACGCGACGACCCGGCGTTCCGGCGGATCATCGAGCAGGCCGCCGCGGGCGGATACGCAACCGTCTTCGAGCGGATCCCCTACCGGCAGCTCGATCTCCTCCACACCCTGGAGCTGTGCCGGATCGAGCACACCCTGCCCGCTGTGGACGACGTCCTGCCGTTCACGCTGCTCTGCAACGAGCCCAACGTCATCAAACTCGCCGACCGCGACCTCTACGCCATCACGCACACGATCTTCTACGCCACGGACTTCGGCCTTCGTGAACCGCGCTGGCCGGACGGCTTCGATCCGGGCGAGGCGGTCGAGCTCCTCGAAGCTCTGCTGGTGCTCAGCCGGGGCCGGAAGAATGCCGACCTGGTGGCGGAGCTGCTGTGCTGCCTGCTGTGCCTGGGCGTGAGGGAATCCGGGGAGGCTGACCGTGCATGGGACTTCCTGGTCTCGGTGCAGGAGGCCGACGGGCGCGTGGACGGCCCGCCCGGCATCGTCCATCCGAAGCTTTCCGACGGCGACGAGGAGTACCAGCGCTGGGCCACCGGCTACCACACGACCATCGTCACCGCCCTGGCCGCGCTCCTGGACCGCAGCCCGAGAACACTGCGCAAGCCCCGACCCGCCGCTCCCCCCACCCGGCTCGACGTGGCGCAGCCGCTCCGGCGCGCAGTGGTCTGGTTGGGGGAGACGAGCATGCGCTGCTCCCCCGACAGCGGGCTGCCCGCCTCGGCAGCCGCCGCCTTCGGAGCGGCAGCCGTGGGCGAGCCCGGGCTCTCCCGTCCCGCACTCCGCCACTTCGCGGAACGCCTGGCGGACGCGGACGCGGACACCTGGCAGCACCACGGCATGGAGGTGGCCGGAGAGTTCGCGGCCGGTCTCCGGGCGCTGGAGCTCACGTGTCCGTCGCTCGACAGGTTCCTCACGGCCACCGCGGCCACCGTCAGCCGTCTCGACAGCGTCCCCGCGCAGGCCGTGCACAACGTCCGCCGCCTCGCCGAACTTGGATTGATCCGGCCTCGGCGTGCCGCTGCCCTGACCGCCGACGCGGACCGTGCCCGGCGGCCCGCGCCCGCGGCAGCCGCCGCTCAACTGCCCGATGCCCGGAAGAGATACCACCTGGGCCACATCGCCGGGGCCGTCCGTGACCTGGCCCGTGCCGGATGGGCAGGGCACCGTGTCACCCAGGACGCCATCGCGTTCCTCCTCGCCCAGCAGAGCACCTGGGGTGCCTTCGGCCACCCCGCGTGCGACGACCCGGCCACCCGGGAACGCGTCCAGCTGTCCTGGACGCAGAGCATCGTCACGGCTCTGGCCACGGCGCACCTGGGCACCGACGCCGCCACCCCCTCCCCCACCCCGGACGGCCACCGCCTCTGACGATGCCCCAGGCGGCCGTCTGACGGCGATCCGCACGTCGCAGGCCAGGTTGGCGGCGTCCGGTGGAACGCTCGGTGTGCTGCGGATCGGCACGCCCGAGGGCTTGGAGGCCGAGGTTGTTCAGGCTGAGGGTGGGTGGGAGCGCAGAGTTGCGGAGAGGAACCACGTTCTTATCGGTGCAGTCAGGGTTCTCTGGGCAGGTACGACGGCCTCACCCAGTTCACCCAGGCCGATGACCGACCGCGCAGCCGCATCCGTACCGGCCGTGCCACGCGGCCCGCTTCCAGGAGGCCGTCACGCGGGGCACGGGTGCCGGCCCTTCGCCGCCGGCCCAGGCCGCCACCGGCACCGCGAACGTGAACGTCGCACCCGCAGGTCCGCGCCCGGGTGCGCGGCAGTTCAGACGGCCCTCACGGCGGGGCACGGCCTCGTGGCGACGTTCTGGTCGGCCGGGGGCCTGGCGTCACTGGTACGGGCCCGGATCCGGAGCGGAGCCAGCCCAGCCATCCGTTCCGGCGGCGTTCGCGCTCCCCCCTCGGCTTCGGCCCGCTCCCCCTCGGTGCGCACCCGTTCTTGCTGAGCAGGCGACCGGTCAGAGT
This sequence comes from Streptomyces sp. 8N706, assembly GCF_052245415.1. Lineage (NCBI taxonomy): Bacteria > Bacillati > Actinomycetota > Actinomycetes > Kitasatosporales > Streptomycetaceae > Streptomyces > Streptomyces sp. 8N706. The sequence goes on from NZ_JBQQBW010000002.1 coordinate 74,993, forward strand.
CGCTCGAATGCCCTAACTCACCCATGACATCGCACGGTTGAGCCTCGCCACATTTGACAGCGCCCCCACGCTCCCCGAGGCTATGCGCAATGACATTCATGTTCACATAAGGGGGATGCGCTGTGCGTATCGCGTTCGTCGGCAAGGGCGGGAGCGGCAAGACCACGCTCTCGGCCTTGTTCGCCAGGCATCTGGCAGATTCACAGGCGCCCGTCGTGGCCATCGACGGAGACATCAATCAGCATCTGGGCAGCGCACTGGGAATGGAGGAGCGGGACCTCGTCGCCGTTCCTCCCCTGGGCGCCCAAATCGCCGACATCAAGGAGTATCTGCGCGGCGACAACCCGCGGATCACCTCGCAGCAGGCCATGGTCAAGACCACCCCCGCAGGGCGCGGCTCGCGCCTGCTGCGGCTGCTCGGGCCGGACCCGGTGCACGCCCGCCACGTCCACGACGCGGCGGGGGTCCAGCTCATGGTCACAGGGACCTTCGAGGAGGAGGACCTCGGCGTGGCCTGCTACCACTCCAAACTCGGAGCCGTCGAGCTCTACCTCAACCACCTCGTGGACGGTCCGGGCGAATACGTCGTCGTCGATATGACCGCCGGCGCCGACTCGTTCGCCTCCGGCCTGTTCACCCGCTTCGACATGACCTTCCTCGTGGCAGAGCCCACCCGGAAGGGCGTATCGGTCTATCGGCAGTACCGCGACCACGCCGCCGAGTTCGGGGTGCCGATCGCCGTGGTGGGCAACAAGGTGACCGGGGAAGACGACATCGCCTTCCTCCGGGAGCACGTAGGCGAGGACCTGCTCACCTGCCTCACGCACTCCGACTGGGTACGCGCCCGCGAGCAGGGCCGCGACACCGGCGACCTCGAGCCGGGCAACCACAACGCACTTGAGACGCTGCGTGCGGCCGTGGACAAGCGGCCCAAGGACTGGGCGGCGTTCCAGCGCCAAGCCATCGAATTCCATCTGCGCAACGCCATCGCCTGGGCCAACGAGGCCACCGGCCAGGACCTGGCCGCTCAGATCGACCCCGGATTCGAGCACGGCCCGGCAGCCCTCCCGAACGCCGAGACCTCTCAGCCCGCGCCCTCCGCGGCCTGACCCGCACGGACCACCCCTTGCTCGCACCGACCCGAACGGGTCGGTCCACCTTCGCACGAGAGGACACCACGCCGTGTCTCTGGACGTTTCACCGCACCTCCTGGCCCAGGCCGAACGGGACGAGATCCGCGAAGAGGACTTCGTGGCCACCATCCGCGAGTCCCTGCCGTATGCCTACGAGCTCATCTCCGGCTTGAGCGAGAAGCTCCGCGCGGGTGATGCCGAGTTCGTCGACAACCTCACGCCGCCGCCCTCGGAAGCCGAGCGCGGCCAACTTCTGCGCGCCCTGGCCAGCAACGCCATCCGCAGCAGCCTGGAACGGCACTTCGACATCTCGCTGGCCTTCATGAACTGCCATCGGGTCGCCGCGTTCCGGCAGGAGGCACAGGGCGGCGAGGCCTACGCGAGGTTCACCTCGCTGCGCGCCCAGATCCTGAACCAGTCTCCCGAGCTTCGCGACTGCTGAACCGACCTGCGTTCCCGTACCGGCGAGGGCCACACCTCCTGACAGCCTACGGGGCCACCACGGTGCCTCAGGCGACGTCTTCGCGCTCCCCGGGTCCGTGGCACTGCTGACCGAGGCGCCCCTTGAGCTGCACCTCAAGGGGCCCGAGGCCCTCTTCGACGGGGTGCTGCCCAGTCGATGTCCCTCTTCGACTGCCGACCGAGGGCTGTACGAGGCGATGTGCCTGCTGTGGCCGTGCCGGCCTGAGCCGTTCAACCGGGGGGTGGCTGTCGCGGCGGTGCGGCTGTGGCCGACGACGACGTCGGCGATGGTCCACCCCCGGCAGTGTGCGGGCCGGTGCTGAGCAGTTCCGAGGTAGTCGGCGGACAGTCCCCGGGTCAGGCCCGTCCCACGTCCCTTGTCGACCTGCGCCGCCCCGCCGCGACCGCTCCCGCGCCGTCCCGGCGACGACGGGACCAGTGGACGGCCCGGCACCGGACGCTCACAATCCGCGGGAGACCGCCGCGGTCCAAGAAGTCCTGGGCCCGCGAGGCGGCGGTGCCGCGGCCCCTGCCCGAAGGGCTGGGCCGGTGACCGGCCCCGGAGCCGACAGGACGCATCCCTGCCGAAACAGCAGTCCGATACGATCTTCGAGCAGATCACCGGGAACCTGCTCGCCGATGCCGTGCGGCGGAGCCGGCCCATCCACCGCGCTCTCCGCGGCGCCCGGCGCCGGAAAGACGTCCTGGCACAGGCCGGAAGCCGCATCACCGCAGGTAGCCGAATTCCGTCCGTGGCCTGCACAGCCCAGCAGGTCCCCGCCGTCCGGCGTTTCCGCGACCGTGTGACCGAGTTGGACGAGAAGACTCACGGGTCGCCGAATGCCCCGGAGGCCAAGAGCGACGAGTGGAACATTGAGCTTCAACGGGGCAGCCTGTACGCATGCGGTCGCTCTTCCGCTCATCTCCTCGACGAGGAGCGGGCGATCATAGCCGGGTCCTCTTCACACTCGGGAAGTGTGTTCCGTTCGCGATCGCCCTGCTCGTGGTGGGTCTCGAGCTCTCGCCCGCACACTTTCTGTATACCGGTCCCCTCCTCACCGCTACGCCGGCGCTGGCCGCGGTGACGATGGGCCCCAAAGGCACCATCGCGGCAGCGGCTGTCGCTCTGACCGTGAGCGTGACCACCGCCACCTACAACCAGGCGTGGGGTAGTCAGATGGTCTACACCAACTTTCTGGCTGTTTTCCTGGTGTCCGTGGCCAGTGTCACCACGAGTAGTGCCGTGCGGACTCGCAGGCAGACCGAGCTCGACCAGGTCCGCCGGATCGCCGCGGCAGCACAAGATGTCATTCTGCGGCCCGTGCCCGCCCGGCTGGGCCAGGTGCGGGCGGCCAGCATGTACCTCGCGGCTGAGACGGGAGCGCAGATCGGCGGTGATCTGTACGAGGCTGTGCAGACCCGCTACGGGATCCGGATGATCGTGGGAGACGTCCGGGGCAAGGGGCTTCCTGCCGTACGCGCAGCCGCAGCCGTCCTGGGCGCTTTCCGGGAGGCCGTGCACTACGAGGATGACCTGGCGGAGGTGATAAACCACTGCGCGGCTGCGCTCCGGCGGGAGTGCGCCGTGCCCGGTGCGATGGATCAGGAAGCTCTGGTGGAGGGTTTCGTCACTGCCCTCGTGGCTCAGGTGCCGGACCGACCCGTGGTCCAGGTGGTCAACCGCGGCCATCCACCCCCGCTGAAGCTACGCCACGGCGGAGTGCACGCCCTCACGCCCACCTCACCACTGCCGCCCCTCGGACTGGAAGACTTCCTCACCGGCCCTCCCGCCGAGCCCGAGAGCTATCCCTTCGCACCCGGCGACCGTCTGCTGCTGCACACTGACGGCGTGATCGAAGCCCGCAATCGCGACAACGACTTCTTCGCCCTGCCCGAGGCCATGGAAGCGGTACACGCCCACACCCCGTCGGAGTTCCTGGAACAACTGCACCAGGAATTGATCCGCCACACCCAGAGCCACCTGGCAGACGATGCGGCGATGCTCCTCATCGAACGGCTCGACGATGAAGTCGGCAAACAAGTCGACGCAGCTGCCACTTCCTCGAGTGAGAACGCGTTCCAGGCGTCACCCTTGCCGTCCTCCCAGCCCGTCGCGCCGACGCGGCGGACCGGGGAGACGTCCACGCCTCGGTCCACCAGCTCCTCGCGGGCCGCCTCGATGCCCGAGACACAGATCTGAAGGCCCTGCAGCGTGCCCGGGGCCATCGCCTTCGTACCGGGCGCCGCGGGCATCCCCTGCACCATCGCGATCGCACACCGCGAGCCGGGCGGGGTCATCCGGATGATGCGCATACCGGGGCGACCTCGTCGTCGAGGTGGACCGCGAAGCCAACCCTGTCGGCGCCCGCATCCCTCACCTGCTGGCTGCCGGTGCAGGTCCTCGTCCGCCTCCGCTCCGACCGCGTCAGGGCGACGGCCGACACCCCGCGGGGTCTACGCACCCCAAGGGCGGCCGACCGCCGAAGCACGGCGGCGAGTTCACCTTCGGCGACCCAGCCACCTGGGGCCCCGAGGAGGCCGTGACGACCACGGACACCCGCGATGCGGCCGGTGCTCTTACCGGGCGGCCCGGTTGGCGTGGAGCAGGGCGGCGCCGAGGGGAGTGAGAGTGTGGAGGACCGAGGCGGTGTGGCGGTGGCCGGCGATCAGGCCGGCGTCGCGCAGTGCGGTGGTGTGGTGGGACGCGGTGGCGGCGGAGACGCCGGCGGCGCGGGCCAGTTCGCCGGTGGTGGCCCCGGTGGCGGTGGCGCAAAGGATGACGGCGCGCGTACGGCCGAGCAGAGCACACAGGGGTGCTGCGGGCGGGAGGGTGGGGGTGGGCGGTTCATGGTGCAGGGAATAGATGAGGACGGGGGGTAGCTCGGGGTCCGCCAGGGAGATGGGGTCGTCCCAGCAGAAGTAGGAGGGGACCAGCGTCAGGCCACGGCCGCACAGGTGTAAGTCGCGGTCGCCGCTGCCGTAGGCCACCCGCAGGATCGGGGGCTGCCAGCACATGGCGGGGCCCAGGGTGCCCAGCAGGGCCTCTGTGCCGCCGTCGAGCAGGGCGCGGATGCCGGCGGCGCGTTCGGCGTCGATGCGGCCCTGGATGCGGTCGCCGTAGGGGGCGATGACGGTGTGGTGGTAGGCGCGCAGCGCACGGATCAGGTGGAGAAGTAGCGGCAGATTCCTTCCCAGTGCCGCGTCAGCCAAGATTCGCCCCGCTCGGCACCGGGTTTGCGGTGAGGGTCCGCCTCGCATGCGCCGGCGGCATCACGGACGTACACCTGCCGGTGGCCGCAGGTCTGATGCCGGCCTTGCGGGTTCAGTGGAGTTGCCGCTGCCAGTCCGCAGGGACCTTGTCCTGGGGGCCCGGGGTCGACTGGGAGGCCGGATGCGCGGCGGGCGGGGGCAGCTGCGGCCCGTCGTAGTACTGGTCGGTCTCGATGCTCCAGAACCAGCTCTCTCCCGGTTCGAAGCTGGTCAGGAGGGGGTGTCCCGCCTCGCGCGCGTGCTTCGTTCCGTGCTGTGAGGGTGAGGAATCGCAGCATCCGATATGCCCGCACGCCGCGCAGCGCCGCAGGTGAAACCACCACCCCGGTCCGTCGCCCGCCAAGCACTCCGCGCAGCCTTCTCCGCTGGGTGTGGCGGTTGGATCGAGGCCTGGGATCTGGTCGTGGGCCATGAGGGATGCCTCCCTGGTGAGGCGCGTCGTCAGGTTTGGGTGCCGGGGGGTGCCAGGATGCCTTCGAGGAGCCCCGTGGCCTGGCCGACCTCGATGAGGTAGCCGTCCGGATCGCGCATATAGCAGCGCAGCTCGGCGCGCCGGTCGAGGGGCGGGGTGAGGAACTCGGCCCCCTTGGCCCTCGCCGTGGCGTAGAAGTCGTGGATGTCCGCAACCCGTACGTTCAGGAAGCTGGAGACGGTGTTCGGGTCCTCCGGTGTACGCAGAACGACATCGGGTTTGTCGTCGGTGGGTCCGCCGCCGGGGTTCATGATGATCCAGCCGTTGGCGACCTTGACGATGCAGGGGTTCTCATCCAGCACCACCTGTCCACCCAGTATCTCGGCGTAGAACGCCCGCGAGCGGGGGACATTCCCGACCGTGAGGAAGTGCGTGAGCACCAGGCCCTCGGCCGGTGCAGGAAGATCGTCGGCTGTGGCGCCGGAACGGGTGAAATCCGACATGTATCGAGCGTATGGCGCGCGTGGCCGCACGGCATTCTCACCCGACTGCACCGGACGTACGGCAGTTGCTCACCCCGCTGCCGGTACTGCGCGCGGGCCGCTCCGCCGAGCCGCTCCCCCACCGGTACCGCGGCAGCAGCAGGTTGGTTGGAACGGTGAGCGGCGTCGCGGCCCAGCGCGGGCACTACCGCACCGAGAGTCCGCGGGCTACGGGCCCGGCCTTCTCCTCACGGCGGGTGCGCAGCAGGAGCGCGACCCAACTGCGGTATGGCGCCCAGTGATCGCCGATCCCGGCGAGCCGGCGCGCATCGGAGGCGTCGGGATGGCCGAGGCCGTATGCCTCGGCCACCGAAGCGTGGAGCCGGCGTTCATGGCGGGGGAAGACATCGGGGTGTCCGGCGCCGCGGATGAGGATGAGCTCCGCGGAGAAGGGGCCGATGCCGGGCAGGGTCCGCAGATGAGCGAGGGCGTCCTCCGCCGGCATCGCGCGCAGCCGGGCGGCATCGAGATCACCGGCGAGAGCCGCGTCGGCGAGGACACGCAGCCGTTCGACCTTCGTCTCGGGCAGGCCCGGAACACGGCTGAGTCCGCGCAGGACCAGCGGGGTGGGGAAGGCGTGCAGCGACTCCCCGGCGACGGTGACGCGCTGTCCATGGCGCTCGGAGATGCGGGCCTTGATCGCGGCGGCCTGGACCATCCGGATGCGGTGGCCGATGACCGCCCAGGCCGCGGCCTCGTACGGCGAGTAGAAACACACCGGCCGCAGCCCCGGGTACGCCGCGATGAGCTCGGCCACGACGGGATCGGCCTCGGCGAGCCGCGGGAACCCACTGCCGTCGACGTCGAGCGAGAGGATGCGGGCCAGTTGCGCCCGCACCGCGCACATCCCATCCGATGCCGCAGATGCCGTGCCCCTCCCGTCCTTGCCCGGATTCCCGGTGTGCACGGTGACATCCGCCTGTACGGTGCCCTCCGAGCTCTGCGCCTGCCTTACCTCCGCACTCACCGTCGAGTGGCCGTCGTCGGCGGGGAAGGCCAGGCGCAGCACCCTGCCGTCTGAGGCGCGGCGATACCTGGCGGGTGTAAAGCCCTCCAGGAACCGCATGCTCGCCGCCAGTGAGAACGGCCCGCGCGGAGTGATGGCGATGGCGGTCATGGTCAGTCTTCGTGCGTAGTGATGGCGTAGCCCTCAGGGCCGGCAAACGTGAACATCCTGCCGAACGGGCCGTCCTCGGGTGCCTTGACGATGGGAACCCCGGCGGCCTGGAGCCTGTCGTGCAGGGCCTGCGCGTCAGCGGTCCGGAACCACAAGGCGACCCCGAGGCCGGGCCGCTCGACGGCGTCGAGATCCACTCCCGGCAGCGGCTCGCGGACGGCGAACGGAACCGGCTCGGTGGCGAACACCACGGCGCCGGGCGGCGAGGCAGGCGCCCGGCGCAGCCCGAGATGCTCCTCGTAGAAAGCGGCAGCCGCTTCCACATCGCGCACCTGCAGCGCGATGAAATCCGGCCCGCCGGCGGTGGCAGTCATATGTGCTCCTCGATCGCTTGGCATGTCAGGACTTTGACATACTGAAGATAGACGGCGCCGCGCTTACATGTCAAACTCCTGACATGCATGATGCAACTGCTTCCGGCCAGGCCCAGCCGGCCGCCGACGTGACCGGGCGCCTGGGATACCGCCTCAAGCGCACCGCCGCGACCCTGCGCAGCGCACTGGACAGAGCACTGCGTGAGTACGGCCTGACGGTGCCGCAGTACGCCTGCCTCGAACTCCTCGACCAGCGCCCCGGCCTGTCCAACGCCGAGCTGGCCCGCGGCGCCTTCGTCACGCGGCAGTCCATGAACGTCGTTCTTCGCGGACTGCAGGACGCCGGCCTCATCACCCGGCCGGCCACCACCGACCGCGGTCGCGCGCTGCCCGCCCACCTCACCGAGGAGGGCCACCGTCGCCTCGCGGCGGCACGCTCCGCCGTCTACGCCATCGACCAGCGCATGACCGACGCCGTCCCGGAGCAACGCCTCGCCGAGCTCCTCGCCGACCTCGACCGCATGGCGGCGGCACTCGGCGGGTGAGAACGGCCGCGCGTCCAGGTCGTTTCGTCTGGATCATCGTGTGGGCCAGAGGAAGATGCCTGCGATGTGGAGTCCGGCGAGGCAGATCGATCGTCATGGCCCGCCCTGCGGGTTCCTCGCCGACACGGGTTTCGCTCTACCGAGCAGCTGGCGGACATCGGCGCTTCGGCATCCGTCGGCTCCGTCGCGGACTCGTACGACAACGCGATGGCCAAGCCCTGAACGGCACCTTCAGGGCCGAGCTGATTACGATGCAGGGCCCCCGGACGGGCTACCAGGACCAACCGTGCCGCTTCAGCAGTAGCCACGTGCCTTCCACTGTGCAGGAGACATGGAACAGCCGGCCGACCAGCGTCTTGATCCTCGCCAGGGTCCACCGTTGGTCCGACCACCCGTGCGCGAGCGGACCATGCTCCAACTCCCGTTCCAGACGCTCGATCTGGGCCGGACCCAGCCTCGGTCGTCCCGGCGAGCAACCGGTCGAGGGAACGGCCGACTTCACCACACGGGCCGACGGTCTGGCAGCTGTGAGGAACATGGGCCGGGTCAACTCGAGCCAACGCCACACGGCGCGCAGCAGCGTGTCGACGATGTGGGCGGGCTGCGGCGCGGTCCGGGGCGCCGCGGATGGTGATGGCGGCGGCGCCGAGATGCGGGCTGCCCAGGTTGCAGCGCGCCGCCCCCAGGGTGACCGTGGAGAGGAGGTCGCCGAAGAAGCGACGGCACGAGCCGTGGCACGGCAGCGCCCGGTGGCACGGCAAGACCGGTGCAGCGCGCGGCGGCACGGCAGGTGATGACACTGCGCCGGTACACGGCGAACCGCCCCGTCATCTCGCTCTGGCGCCCGTGGCTCCGCGAACCGGTACGAGTGCCCGATCCGGGTGAAGCGCACAGAAGCGGAGAAGTCAATGGTGAACGGACCAATGGGCAGGCGCCCTTACGGAGAACATCCGGAGCGGGCGGACACGGACATCGCCAAGCAGACTGCGGAGTTCACCGGCCGGTACGTGGTACTGCTCGACCAGGCGGAACCGGAGCGCGGGATCAACGCCCTGCGCGCCGCCGTCGGTATCCCGTCCGTCGAGCACGTCCGCGGCGCCGAGGCCGGCAGCGCGGCAGAACTCCTCCAACGCCCCGATGTCTCGGTGCTCTTCGACGAACTCGGCGTCGCCGTCGTCGAAGCGCACCCGGACCAGCGCCACGCGCTGGTGACTGCGGCCGAGGCGGAACCCAGCATCATCGCGGCGGAGCCGGAGCGCGTGGTGTACGCCTCGGTGATCACCGAAGCACAGCGCCCACTGACCGGGTTCTACCCGACCTACCGCAGCGACGACGACGAAGTCGACCGCCACACCAGGGCCGAGATCGCGGACACGCTGGGCCCGGCCTGGGACGAGCACCAGACCACCTGGGGTCTCCAGGCGACCCGGGCCAACTGGTCCGTGCTGACCGGGCGCGGTGTGAAGATCGCTGTCCTGGACACGGGCGTGGACACCGACCACCAAGACCTGGTCGGGTGCATAGACGACACCGCCTCCTTCGTCCCCGGCCAAGGCCCGGAGGACGGCCATGGTCACGGCACGCACTGCATCGGCACCGCAGCCGCCCCGGCCGACCCCGAGAGCGCTGCCCGCTACGGGGTGGCCGTGGACGCCCGGGTGCTCGCCGGCAAGGTGCTCAACAACCGCGGAAGAGGCTCCGACGGCCAGATCATCGCGGGCATGGCGTGGGCGGTCTCCCAGAACGCCCAGGTGATCTCCATGTCGCTCGGCGCTCCGGTCGAACCGGGTGAACTCTTTCCCCAGACGTACGAGAACGTGGCCCAGCGCGCGCTCCAGCGCGGAACCGTGATCGTCGCCGCGGCGGGCAACAGCAGCCGTCGGCCCGGGTTCGTCGCGCCCGTCGAACGACCCGCCAACTGCCCCTCCATCCTGTCAGTGGGCGCGCTCGGCAAGGACCTGGCGACCGCGTGGTTCTCCTGCGGGGCCATCAACGGCGCGGGCGGGGAAGTGAACATCGCCGCGCCCGGCGTCGAGGTCTTCTCGGCCGCTCCGGACGGCGTGTACACGTCGATGGACGGCACCAGCATGGCCACGCCCCACGCCGCAGGTGTCCTCGCGCTGCTCGCCGAGGCGCACCCCGACGCATCGGCCGCCGACCTCAGCGCCCGTATGCTGTCCATGGCGCATCCGCTGCCGCAGCCCGCCGCGGACGTCGGCTCGGGTCTGCTCCAGGCCCCGTGAGCCAGGCGCCCCCCTCCGAACCGGTCGGGGTCATCGTCTCCGTCGACCCCGACCGGTACGCGCAGACGGTGGACGCCGCGCGCCGCGTCGGTCTGGCGGTCACCGGCGAACAGCCCGTGCTCGGCTCACTGTCCGGAACCATCGCCGAGGACCGGATCCCAACCCTGGAGGCCCTCGACGGCGTCGAGTCCGTCGACCGCGAGCGCATCATCCGCCTCCCCCCGCCCGACTCGCCGATCCAGTAAAAAACAATCGCCGATGCGCGGCGCGTAGGTGCCAGCGCCGGCTGCAACGTGGGCGAGGAACGAGGCCGCCAGCGCGGCAAGCACCGTCGGTGACTGGGCGCCGTACTTGACGGGACTCGCCGACAAGCGCACGCGGCGATCAGGGCCCGAGCTTGATCCCGGCGGCGATCGGCAGGTGGTCGCTGCCGGTGGCGGGCAGAGTCCAGACGTCGACAACGGTCGCCGAGCGGGTCATGGCGTGGTCGATCCGGGACATGGGGAAAGCCGCAGGCCAGCTGAAGGCGAAGCCACGCCCTACCGAGTTCATCTGCGAGGTGACCGAGGCCAGCCCGCGGTCGTCCACCGCGCTGTTGAAGTCACCCAGCAGGATCACCGTGTCCAGCTCCTCGGCGGCGATGGCCGCGCCCAGCAGTCCAGCGCTTTCGTCCCGCAAGCCGGAGTGGAAACCGTTCCATCGGATACGGACCGAGGGCAGGTGGGCGACGTACACCGCGATCTCGCCCCTTGGCGTACGTACGCTGGACCGCAACCCACGGCTCCAGCCCTCCCCGATCCCCTCCGGCTTGATGTCCAACGGCCGGACATCTGCCAGCGGATGTTTCGACCAGAGCCCGACCGTTCCTTCGACCGCGTGGTAGGGGAAGTCCGATGCCAGGGCTGTCCGGTAGACCGGCAACGCGGAGGGCGTCAACTCTTCCAGAGCGACGAGATCCGGTGCGGACTCGATCAGGGCGCCCGCGGTGGCCGCGGGGTCCATGTTCTCGTCACTGACGTTGTGCTGGAGCGCCATGATGTCGTGCGCGCCGCGGTCCTCAGGGAGCAGCAGCCCGCCGAAGAGGTTCGCCCAGACGGCTGCGGGCAGCAGCAGGGCCACCAGCGCGGTGACCGAGCGACGCAGCAGTGCCAGGCCGAGCAGCAACGCAATGGCCAGGCCGAGCCAGGGCAGAAATGTCTCCAGCAGGCTGCCGAGGCGGCCCACGGTGTTGGGCACAGCGGAGTGGAACGCCAGCAGGCCGGCGGTCAGCACGGCAAGCGACGCGAGAACACGCCCACGCGCCCAGGGCGACCGGCCCTTCGCGTCCTTGCCCCAACGCCACCGGTCGATGTGACGCAGCCACCGCCGACGCGTTGCAGTCTTCGACCCCGGCGCCACACAGCTGTTCGCCCGCTCCACCAAGTCCCACCCGTCTGCCTCGGACCCGTCCTTGCCCCACAGCTACGAGCACGACGTGCCCGGTACGACGCATAATCCGGTGATCAGGTTCCCGACGACAAACTCGGCATTTCAAGGCAATGGACCGAGCGGGCCATCAGCGACTGGCTGCCCGAGTCGACGTCACCGCCGTGTCTGCATCGGTTTGCTTCCGCCACCACAGCTTGCGCTGCCGCCCTTGCTGGTGCCTCCGGCACGCCTCTTTACGCGCAGCGGGCCGAGGAGGCCCATCCTGTCTGTCCCAAGGGCTCAACCAGCCCGCCTCCCCAAGCACGGGTCGACCGGTGTGAGAACTCCGAGCCGGTCCTCGATTGCCTGGGCCGCGCCCAGGCACAGGTCCTCCCGGAACGCGCGTCCGACGATCTGCACTCCGGACGGCAGCCCGTCGGCCACTCCGGTCGGTACGGCCACGCCGGGCACGCCGACGAAGCTGGTCACGGTGCACAGGCGCATTCCCGCCCCAACTCTGAGAACGAGGCCCTCCTCGAACGGCACGTGAAGGTAGTAGCCATGGGTCGGGCTGCGGTGACGGCGCAAGGCCGGGCGAGCATGTCGCCGTAGTGGTCCTGGACTCCGATGGCCGACGCAACGGTGCGGTGGTCAGATGCCGAACTCCTGCGGGGACAGGCCGAGCACCGAGCATGCCTCTCGCAGGACCTGCTCCTCGGCCGGCGCTACAAATCCGTCCGCACCGGCGACGACGAAGCCGGTCTGCACGACCGCCCTGGCCTCCGTCGGCTTCTTCGCCGCCTTGGCGATCTCCTGCATGACCTCCGCCTTGCCCTGCTGAAAGTTGACCGCCAGCTGGTCGACATGCTTGTTGAACCGCTGCTGCAGCTGGTCGGACGGGAAGTTTTGCAGGACATCGTTGTGCAGGATCAGCGACTCCACATGCTGCCGCTCGGCCGGGTCGACATGCCCGTCGGCGGCCGCGACCAGGGCGCACATCGCCATGCTGGCGTCCCGGTAGGCGCCGCTCTTCAGCTCCGCCTTGAGGGAGGTGAGTTGGGACTTGAGCGTTTTCACCAGCTGGGCCCGCGATCCGCCGGATGGCCCCGCACCCTGCCGCCCGTGTCCGCCAGAGCCCCGCGTCCCCTGCGACTGCTGCTGCAGATTCTTGGCCTGGTCCTTGATCCGATCCCACATCGCCACTCGCTCCACCTCGGCATCTGCCCAAGTCGTTCGACCCTCCACGCGCTTTCCGCGCGTCCTCCTGCCAACGCCTCCCGGCCCCCGAAAGTTCCGCGGCCGGCCTGCCTGCGCCCGGTGCGCGAAGGGCACAGGTCAAGCATCACTCGACGCCGCATACTCAACCGTCACCCGCGACGTGACAGCAGGTCCATCACGACCCGGGCATCTCGGCCCTGGACTGCTTCAGCGGCGTATTTCGCCCGCCGGCCACGGGCCGACGCGGGTGACCGGCGGGGAAGCGCTCCAGCACGGTTTCCTGATGACCGGCAGCGTTCTGCTCCCCGTGAAGGCCATGGTGCTCAACACGCTCAGCATGGCGGTGATGTTCGGTGCCCTGGTGTGGGTCTTCCAAGACGGCTACTTGTCCGGTCTGCTGGGCTTCACCCCGAGCGGCTCGATCGAGCCCAGCATTCCCATCCTGATGTTCTGTACCGCCTTCGCCCTCTCGATGGACTACGAGGTCTTCATGCTGTCGCGTATCAAGGAGGAGTACGACCGGACCGGTGACACGGTGAGGGCGGTGGCCGTCGGTCTGGAGCGCAGCGGCCCGTTGATCACCTCCGCGGCGGTCATTCTCGCGGCCTCGTTCGCGACGTACGCCTCGTCGGGCATCGTCTTTCTCAAGATGCTGGGCCTGGGCATGGTTGTGGTGATCCTGGTGGACGCCACGCTGATCAGGGCGGTGCTGGTCCCGGTCTTCATACGGCTGGCCGGAACGGCCAACTGGTGGGCTCCCGCGCCGTTGCGCGCACTGCACGACCCCGGTTCGGGTTCTCCGAGTCCGGGCCACTCGACGCACGCGCCGGGCGGTCCGCGACCGAGAGCGTCGGCGCGTCAGCCGGCCGTTGCTGAATACGGCAACTCGTCGTTACCGGCATGGGCGGTCATGAGACGAAGATCGCCGCCTGGAAGGACGAGCAGTGGCCCGTCATGAAAAGAGGGCGGCGGACTTGGGCGCCCTCTGCTTCGAGGCCGAAGCCGGCCAGGGCCTGAGGCCGTCCAAGGGCCGTACCCAGGGCCGTCGTGGCGACACACCCGTCGCGCGGGTCACCGCCGCGGGTACAGAACGCGTCTCCATGGCGGCGCTGATTGTGAACCCGGCAGCATACGCCGGGACCTGGTAAATGGTCAGCCATGATCGAGCGGCGATCATGCGGGGCCGCGGTCGACGTGGGTGCGGTTGGCCAGCCTGCACTGTATGCCTATGCGCCGACGACCCACTCAGCAATTCGTTCCAGCAATTTCCTGCCTGTCGGGTTCTCCTCGGACAAGATCGTGACCTGGAATACATGCGGCATCGCCTCGTACACGTCGACGGAGACCTTGGTCCCGGCGTCGGAGGCGGCCTGCGCGAAACGCAGGGTGTCGTCAAGGAGCGCCTCCGCCGCGCCGACCGTGAACAGCAGCGACGGAAGGCCGTCGAGGGCGCCGTGGATCGGTGACTGTGGGGCTTGGTCAGGCCGGGCGCCGCCCAGGTACTGGCCGATGAGGCGGGTGAGCAGCGCGCGGTCGACGCCTGAGTCGTGAGCGGCGTTGGCGTCAATGGACGGGCTGGACAGAGTGAGGTCGGTGACCGCGGAGTTGGCGATGACGGCCGCCGGGAGGGCGGTGCCGGACTCCTTGAGGGCGAGCAGGGCGGACAGCGCCAGCGTGGCACCGGAGGACTCACAGAAGACGACGATCTTCGCAGCGGGCACACCCTGGTCGAGCAGGCTCCGATAAACGGCAACGACGTCGTCCAGCGGAGCCGGGTAGGAATGGGCCGGGGCCAGGCGGTAATGCACGACGAGCACAGGGCGGGCGGTTGCCCGGGAGACCCGGTGGGCCGTCAGGTTCATCAACTCCGGCATACGGTGCTCGAACCCGCCCCCGTGGACGTAGAGCACCACACCGTCCTCGACGGACGCCCCACCCGCCGTCACCCAGACCGCGGACACGCCCCCGCTCTCAGGCAGCACCGGGCTCAGGTCGGCGTCAGCGGGCAACGCGAAGGACCGGCCCCCGAGGCTGGCCAGTTCTGCCATGACCGCGGCGCCGGCTGTGGTGGTATCGGGTTCGGCGGGGATGCGGGTGATGTCCATGATCAGTGGTCTACCGGGTGGTCATCGGCACCGGCAACACATTTAAATGTCGCCTCAATCTGGCGAATCGGCAGTAGCAGAGGAGGATTCAAGCCCCCACGCTCGCCATCTTCGAAGTTCAGACCGGCGATCGCCTCGGCAATGCCGGCCAGGTCGCCGCCGCGTCGACTATTTCCAGCACTTGGTCAGTGCGGCCCAAGCTCATCTCGGGCGGCCCGGCCATCGGTACACGTTCTACGCTCGGTCCTCGCTCGGTGGCTTCCGGGGTGAGCCGGGGGCCGTTGCGGGAGCCGCAGCAGCCTTACGCTGATCTGCTGGCCGACGAGAACGGGGACTGGGGCCCGACCACCCCAACACCGGCTCCGGGGGGCTTCGAGCCGACGGGGTGCGGCACCGGACCGCGCCGGACTCGGCCGGAGACAGGTCCCACCCTTTCGAACCGCAACTGCATGCTCAGCTGACGGCAGCGCCGAACCACTGGGGCAGCTGGCTGAGCAGATCCTGCTGATCTTCACCGACCCACGCCACGTGACCGTCCGGCCGCAGCAGCGCCGCGGGCGCGTCCAGTTCCTCGCTGACGTCGACGACGTGGTCGACCCGATCCGCCCAGCCCGCCACCGAGAGCCGGCCGGTCTGGTCGAGCAGCAGCCCGCGGCCGCCGTGCATCAGCTCGTAGAGGCGCCCCCGCTTCAGCCCCACGTCCCGCATCCGCCGGCCGAGCAGTTCATGTCCTTCGCCGAAGTCGTAGCGGACCCCGATCGCAGAGATCTTCTCGATCAGGTACCGGTTCACGTCCTCGAAGTCCATCAGTTCCGACACCAGCCGGCGCACTGACCGGGGACCCGGCTCGGGGGACAGCAGCTCGGTCTGCGCGCGGGTGTTGTCCAGCACGTCGGCGGCCACCGAGTGCCGTTCGGCGTGGTAGCTGTCCAGCAGCCCCTCCGGTGCCCAGCCGTTGACCTCGGCGGCCAGCTTCCAGCCGAGGTTGAACGCGTCCTGCACGCCGAGGTTGAGCCCCTGCCCGCCGGTCGGCGGGTGGATGTGCGCCGCGTCGCCGGCCAGCAGCACCCGGCCGGTCCGGTAGCGCTCGGCCAGCCGGGTGGCGTCACCGAAGCGGGAGAGCCAGCGCGGTGAGTGCGCGCCGAAGTCGGTGCCGGCGATCGCCCGCACCCGCTGCCTGAGCTCCTCGAGGGTCGGTGGGACCGTGCGGTCCTCGGCCACCCCTTCGGCGGGCACGATGAGGCGGTACACCCCGTCCCCGAGCGGCATGGTGCCGAACCGCACATGGGTCTTGCGGACTTCGGCCACCACGGCGGCCAGCGTCTCCGGCCCCACGGCCACCTCCACCTCGCCCAGCAGCGTCTCGACCCTGGTGGGCTCGCCGGGGAAGCCGACGCCGAGCAGCTTGCGCACCGCACTGCGGCCACCGTCACAGCCGACGAGGTAGCGCGAGCGCAGCTGCGTGCCTCCCCCGCCGGCTACGCCCTCATTGGCGGGGGTGCCCCCACTGGCCAGCTCGACGGCCACCCCGTCCTCGTCCTGGCTCAGCCCGACCACTTCGCAGCCGCGCCGGATCTCGGCACCGAGCTCGGTGGCGTGCTCGGCCAGCAGGCGCTCGGTGATGCTCTGCGGGATGGCGAGGACGTACGAATGTGCGGTGTCCAGCCGGTCAGGCCACGGCTTGTCGATGCCGGCGAAGAATCCGCCGACCGCGAACTGCTCGCCGAGCGCGAGGAACCGCTCCAGCAGACCGCGCTGGTCCATCACTTCGACGCTGCGCGCGTGCAGGCCGAGCGCGCGGGCCTGCCCGGTCGGCTCCGCCTCCTTCTCCAGCACGACCACGTGCACGCCGTGCAGCCGCAACTCGCCGGCCAGCATCAAGCCGGTCGGTCCGCCGCCGACCACGATCACGTCAATCATCAAAACCCCCCATTCAACGAGATGGATTTGGCCGGCTGCTCCGCGCAGTCCGGCGGCGCGCACACCCGCACCTCCGCGCCGAGTCCCCGCAACCGCACCCGAGTCCCACCGGCGGTTCGACGTCCCGCGAGACCCACACGTCGACCAAGCGCAGGTACGTCGCGAATCCCTGATTTCCGCAGGTTCTGGCTTCGGCCGGAGATTCTGCAGCACGACCCGGGTCTTGCCGCAAGGCCCCCGGCGCGCTATACGTTGAGAGTGGCAAGGAGTGGGTGACCTCCTTGCCTTTGCCTTTTTGTCGTCCGCTTGTCGTCCGCTGTGGACGGACTGACTCCTCCCGAAGCGGTGACGCGCCGCGTACGGCGACGCCGGCAGCCCAGGAGGACCTCCCATGGGCCTGCGGAGGCAGCCGCGGAACGAGAGGTTCTCCACCCTGTTCAGCAAGGTCGGCTCGGAGTCGAGAGCGCGGCCATTCTCATGGTGCGTTCGTCGCCGCGCCGCACGAGCGCTGGGCGGAGCTCGCCAAACGCATGCACGGCCCGAGTACGCCCACGACGACACCACTTGGGTGAACGGCCCTACGCTCCCCCTTGCCGCGGGCTCAGTGGGTGGGGTGTGGGTCAGTCGCCACTCTGCAGGACATCAAGGCAGTCACGGGCGGCGGCGACGAAGGCGGTCCGCGCCTCAGCCAGGCGCTCCAGCGCCAGGGCGTGCTGGTGACCGATCTGCAGGGCCGCGTCTCCCGACGGGTCCGAGAGCAGGGCCCTGCTCTGCTGAGGGGTGAGGAACCCGGCCGCCTCGAAGCTCGCCGCCGTCCGGTCGCGGGCCGCTGCGTATCCCTCCTGGCCGAGGGCACCGGTGCGCAGCCGATGCACCGCCTCGCGCAGCCGCACGAACTCGCGGTGCGCCGCCAGGGCACGCCCACCGGGCGAGTCGGGGTTCCCACGCTCGGTGTCACTGGCGGTCGAGGTAGCCAGATCCATGGCCCTCTGCGCCCCGGCCCGGGGAGCCAGCTGCAGTGCCAGACCCGCCGCGGCCTCAGCTCGCGCGCAGGCGTTGGCCGCCCCTGCCGCGAGGACGCCGGGACCCTCCAGCTCCACCCCGGCCCGCGACCCGTCCAGCGCCCGAATCGCGCTGCCCAGGGCACCGGAGGTGAGCGTGTCGTCATCGGCGAGGAGTTCGGCCCGGGCCACCCGGCGCTCGACCTCGACGAGGGCAGCACTGAACGCCGCACACGCGTCCCGCCGCAAGCCCCGCTGCCATTGCTCGTGAGCCGAACGCCGCTCCAGCCGCGCCTGGTCGAGCGCGGCGCGGTAGGTGGCGTCGGCCTGCTCGAGCATGGCATCCGCTTGGGCCCGCGCAGCGGCCACCTGGGCCCGGGCCGCCGCGAAGGCGCCCACCGCCCCCACAGCCACGCCGGCCAACGTGCACGCACCGCCGATCACCGCGGCCGTCACCTGCCCGTCCAACCCCGCCCCCTCTTCTTTCGCCGCGCACCCCGACCAGAACCGCCCGGGCCCGCACTCTGCCACTCAAGCCGACCACGTGTCAGGGCAGTCGGCGCAGCAGACCAGTGGGCGGGCGGGAGCGCGGTGATGGATCTTCCGGCCCTGCAACACCAAAGGCGTGCTGCCCGGCGGCGAAGGACTGGCCGGGAAGGTCGCCGGACTCACCGGCTGAGCACCCATGCCCGATCTCCATCTGCGGGGCACCACCGCTCGTACGACCAGGCCCGGGCGCGGCGCGTGGACCGCACACACCCTGCACCGCCAGCGCGAGGACCTCGCCCGTCGGGGACTGGTCGCCGCACGCGGGGGCCGAAGCCTGCTCCACCGCGACCGCGCTCGCCCGGCCCGGCCGCCCGCAGCCGCTGCTCGACTTCATCCACCGTGCTCGCCGACGACGACACGAAGGCATTCCCCAACCGTGACCCCGGCAGAGGTTCCCGACCAAGCCGCTTGACGAGTCAGCCGCGCGGGATGTCTGTGACAGCGGGCGGTGCCCACCAGGTAGTGCTCGTACGGCATGGATCTAAGCTCCCCCGCGTTGAGCCCGGCGCCGACCGGGCGGTGGGAATGGGAAGGCGTCAGCATGTCGGAGGACGAGCGGGAGTTGATCGATGCCCAGCGGGAGCACTGGCAGCCGGTCTGTGGCGAGCACCCCGGCATGTACGGCCAGGAGCCGTCCGAGCCAGCCGTTCACGCGGCCGGTGCTGTCGTGGCCTCGGAGTATTTCTTGATGAGTTCGTAGGAGCGAATGCGGTCGCGGAGGTCGTAGACGGGTGTGGTCAGCATCAGTTCGTCTGCTCCGGTCTCACCAACCAGTTGCGTGAGCCGTTGCACGACGGTCTTGGGTGTCCCGACGGCTTGCTGTGCCCGGAAGCCGGCCAGCGCCTGTCGCTCCTTCGCCGTGAAGGCGTGGGTGGCCGCCTCGGCAGGCGTGGGGAAGGGCGTCTCACTCGATCCTTTGAGGAGCCCGGCTTTGACGACGTCCATCGGTCCGACTCGCCACGCGGCTTCTTCTTCCGTCTCGGCACACACCGCCTCCACGCACAACAGCACCCGAGGTTGCTCGCACCAACGGGACGGGGTGAACCCCGTCCGGTAACGTTCCACGGCCGCGAGGGTGTTGTCCGGCCGGATGTGGTGTGCCATGGCGATCGGCAGGCCGAGTCCCGCGGCCAGAGCAGCACCTGCGGTGCTGGAGGCCAGCAGCCATGGCTCCGGCAGCGGGCCGAGTGCGACTTCGTCGACCAGAAAGGACAGGATCGCGGCTATGTCGCCTTGGTACTCCGCATCCGTCGCCGGTGCTGCTCCGCGGCGAAGGGCCCGTGCGGTGGCCTCGTCAAATGTGCCAGGTCCGCGGCCGATGCCCAAGTCGATGCGGTCCGGGTGCAAGGCGGCCAGCGTTCCGAACTGCTCCGCCAGCGTGATGGGTGCGTGGTTGGGGGCCAGTACTCCACCCGAACCGAGACGGATGACCGAGGTCGAAGCAGCAGAGTGCGCGGTCAACACCACTGGTGGGAAGGCGCCGATCGCGGGCGAGTGGTGATGCTCGGCGTACCAGATCCGGTGGTAGCCCAGCCGTTCCAGTCCCTGTGCGAAGGCCGCGGTGTCCCGCAGGGTATCCACCGCTCGGGCATCCGTTTGGACCATCGCGACTTCCAGCGCTGAAAGAGGTATATCGACCATGTCGCCAGCATAGAGATCACGCGTTCGGCGAGCAGAGCGATGGTCTTTCTTCGCACCACGGAGCTACTTGTGTCTCGTGATCCTGTTCGAGTCACCTTTCGCCGAAGGGCTCGTTGTCCCCGGCATGGATCTCACCTCGGAACAGATCGATGATTTACGGGAGTTGGCGAGCTCGCGTCAGGTGTCTGCTGATGTGGCCATGCGGGCCCGGATTGTATTGTGGTCCGGCGAGGGCTAAGTTCTTCGCGCTCTCCCGACCGTGCCACCCATGGTCAGGAGCCCGGCCAGGCGGGCCGTGCAGCGCCGGTCTCTCCGGCCTCCAGTTCTCCGCGCGCTGCGGTCAGCTCGGCGGTCACCTGCTCGCGGGTGGCGGCGGGCATTTCCAGCTCCTGCACTGCGGCCAGCGCCCTGTCCAACTCCCTCGCCACAGTCCGGGCATTGATGGGGCTGCGGTCCCCGTGACTGGCACGGATATCGGCGCTGTACGCGAACTGCGCAATGGCCTCGGCTGCTGATAGCGCTGGAAGGCCTGCTGATCCCAGGCCATGTCGCCAAGGGTGTGCGGGGACCAGGGTGACGGCAAGGCGCTTTACCACCCGCTACATCAGACCTACTGGCTCTTCCAGGCGACGTATGCCAGGAGGGGGAGGCCGATGATGGCGAGGTGGATGATGCCGGTCTTCCAAAAGCGTAGGCCCGCGGCGAGGGCGAAGCCGCCGCCTGCCAGCCATGCGCTGAAGACGAGGATGCCGTGCTGCTCCTCGGCCGTCCGCTGCATCTCGTACTGGTTGGGGGCGCCGAAGCTGATTCCGGAGACTACCATTCCGTATCCCAGGATGATCACGAGCAGGAAGTCGAAGAGTCCGACGAGGACGGCGATCAGACCGTCATGTTGGCGTGGCTGGCGTTCCATGGGATAAGCCTTTCGTAAGGGCGGGCCGGCATCCTGAGTACTCGTACTCATCCACTCAGCACCCCGGCACGGTGCGCCGGTCCAGCCGTGGACCAGCGGCGACCCTGGAGCTCCTCGGTGACGGCTCCCCTTGCGTCGCCCTCGGTGTCGGACAATCGTGGAGTCCGACGACCACCAGACCTCACCGTCGTAGGTCATCGACGGGGCGGCGCAGGTGTTCACGGGCTCGGGCTGGAACCAGGTGTAGTTGTCGTTGAGCTTGGTCAGACGCACGCCCTGGACGTCTCGACGACGTCGGCGCTGTCCTTGCCGGGGCGGGACTCCAGCCGGGTGGTCCACGCATTTCTTGACGACGTCGGTGAAGCGGGGTCGTTGCCGCCGACAATGATCGTCACCAGGGTGGTGTTCTGGTCGGGGTAGCCCGCCGTGGATCTGCGGCACCTCGCCCTGGCCGCCGCCCGTCACGTTGTAGGTGCGAGCACCGGAGCACGCGACGCAGTGGTAGTCCATGTTATTGTCCCGCGCGTCCGCCATCTCTCCGTTGGTGGTCGCGGCGCCCGGCAGGGTGGCCTGGCGGGACCAGGCAAGCTTGGACCGGTGGCACTTCGCGGTCGTGTCGACCTCGACCTCGCCCTCGTCGTGGGCCCTCGTTGACCTTGTCGCGGAAGCCGGTCTCCGGGTGGTAGTCCTTGCCTTCCGGTCGCGGTGGCACCCTCGCCGGAGGAGTAGGAGTCCCTTAGAGCGACCACGAAGTTTTTCGGCTTGCCAGGCAGCGGCTGAAGGCCACGGAGTCCCAGGCGATGTTCTCCTCGCCGCGTCCGTCGGCGGCGGTGGCGTTCTCGCGAGAGAACCTGGCCGTAGCGCTGATGAGCGAGGTCGCCGCCTGCGTAGAGTTGCCCGGGTGAGAGATCTTCGCCTGTTGCCCAAGGCTCATCTGCACACCCATCTGGAAAGCACGGTCCGGCCCGATACCGTTCGCGAGCTGGGGGGTGAGCCACCCGCCCAGGACCGGCCGTTCACCAGTTTCCGCGAGTTTGCCGACCAGCGGGCCACCGTGCGCGCCCTGCTGCGCGGCTACCGGCAATTTCGCCGTATCGCCGAGGAGTTCTGCCAGGACGAGGCGGCACAGGGGGTCCGCTACGCGGAGGTCACCTTCACCGCGGCGGCTCACGGCGAGCGCCTTGGCGATCCGGAGATGCCGCTGGAAGCGGTGTTGGAGGGACTGGCCGTCGGCGAACAGCGGTACGGCATCCAGACTCAGGTGATCCTGGACCACTCGCGCCGTCGCCCTGTCGAGCGGCTGTGGCATACCTTCAAGCTGGCCACCCGGTACCCGCAGGTGATCGCCATCGGCTTGGCAGGAGACGAGGCCTACCCGGCAGCCCCCTTCGTCGAGGTGTTCCGGGCCGCCCGCGAGGCGGGACTGCACCTGGTGCACCACGCCGGAGAGACGGCTGGCCCGGCCAGCGTCTGGGAGGCCTTGGCAGTGGGAGACACCGAGCGGATCGGGCACGGCATCCGCGTACTGGAGGATCCGGACCTGGTGGCCGAGTTGTGTACACGCCGTGTGCCGCTGGAGGTGTGCCCCTCCTCCAATGTCCTGCTGGGGCTGGTGCCGTCTCTGGCCCAGCACCCGCTGCCGCGCCTGGTCGAGGCCGATCTGGTGGTCACCTTGAACACCGATGGGGAGACGCCGCTGGCGGCGGAGTACGAGCGCGCCAGACAGATCTTCGGGTACGGCGATGCCGAGCTGGCGAGCATGGCCCACGCTTCGGTCGGGGCAAGCTTCGCTCCTGTGGGGGTGAAGGCACGGATCAGTGCCGAGATCGATCAGTGGCTGCACAACGGACAGGCCATTGGAGACCATGGACTTTGAGCGAAAGACGGGCACCGACGGGTCTGAGGTGACGGGCGCCGGGGTCCTCCCAGCCAAATGATCACGATTGACAACGAGCTAGTGCACGCAGAACTCGTTGCCCTCCGGGTCCGTCATGACCACCCATTCCCCGGACGGTTCCTTGACATGGGTCTGGATCCGGGCGCCGAGGACGTGGAGGCGCTCCACCTCCGTGTGCCGCTCGCCGGACGGGCCGTGCAGGTCGATGTGGAGACGGTTCTTGGTCGTCTTCTTCTCCGACTGCGGCACGCGATTGAAGAGCAGCCGGCGCCCCAGGCCCGTTCCGCTCTCCGGGTCGTACGGATCCTCGGGGTGGCGTACCGCCGCCGCGTCACGCCAGGCGTGCCGGTCATGGTGGTCGACCAAGATCTCGGGAGGGATGGCGCCGAGGTCGAGGAGCTTGCCGATGAGGGTGCTGTGGTCCTCGACCTTGTAGTGCAGCGCGGCCGCCCAGAAGTCGGCCTGCGCGTGCGGATCGTGGGCGTCGACGACGAGCTTCCAGTGCACGGGTGTTGCGGTCATGGTCACCATTTATAAGCCCCGGCACTGACATTGAGGGGTGTGCCGCCCGCGCCTGGTACCCGTTGGGAGTCGTCGTGCCCACCAGGTGGTGCTCGTACGGCATGGATCTGGGCTGACGTGCACAGAACCCGGCGCCGGCCGGGAGGTGGGAAGGGGTTTCGGCATGTCGGAGCACGAGCAGGAGCTGGTCGAGGCCCAGCGGGAGCGCTGGGCAGCAGGCCTACGGCGAGCACCCCGGCATGTACGGCCAGGAGCCGTCCGAGCCGGCCGTTCACGCGGCCGACGTCTTCCGTGGCACCGGTGCCCGCGAGGTACTGGAGCTGGGCGCCGGGCACGGCCGTGACGCGCTGCACTTCGCCCGCGAGGGCTTCACCGTGCTGGCCACCGACTTCAGCCCGGTCGGCCTGGAACAGCTGGGCCAGACGGCCACCACCCAGGGTGTGGCGGAGCGGGTCACCACCGCGGTGCTCGACGTGCGCGAGCGGCTTCCGCTCGCGGACGCCTCGGTGGACGCGGTGTTCGCGCACATTCGGCCGTTCTCAGCCCACCAAATTGTTCAGCAGCCCTGTTGCCACTGGTACGCCTCTCGGGAAGCCGCCCGTCCAACCCCTGCGCGACGGGGTGCTGTGTCACGTCGCCGGAAACGGAAACGCGGAAGGCGACGCGCCGTGCGCGACACCCAGAAACGACCGGAAGCCAGCGCCCAGGAGGCAGCCATGAGCGGCGAAGACATGGCGGACAACGTGTACCAGCCGACCGACACCAACGAGGAGCAAGAGGACGCGGCTCCCCTGGATCTGCAGGACGCCGTGGACGAGCGCGACTACGACGAGATGCTCGACGAAGGTTACTCCCCGCCCGAGAAGCCGCTGGGCGTCACCAAGCACTGCACGACGGCGGCCGAGCAGTCCGAGGGCAAGACGCTCGACCAGCGACTGGCCGAGGAGGCCCCCGACGTCGGGGAACCGGCGGGCGACGGTGTGGGAGACCTGCCGGAGGGTGAGGGAGAGCCGATCGACTCCGAAGCCGGCACGGACCGGTCAGGCCGACTCGTCGCCCCCGACGAGGGAACCCGCGCCGACACCACCAAGGAAGCCGTCGCCACAGACAAGGGCATCGACGCGGGCGCCGCCGGAGCCGAGGAAGCCGCCGTGCACATCGTCGGGGACGGACAACTCAAGGACATCGACGACAGGGAACCGGACCACTGATCGATGGAGTCCGCCACGCACAGATCACGGTACCGACGGCGACCGTGATCGCCGCCGGACTCCGGCCCGCGGCTATGGGTACCCGCTCGGCGGCAGGGAGAGCGCAGTGTCGCGGCTCGGGCGCGACCTAAGGTGGTACGGAATGCGGCGTAGTGATCGCGTGGTGGTGGTGACCGGATCGTCGAGCGGCATCGGGGCGGGCCACCGCCGAGACGGTCGCACGTAAAGGCTGCGCCGTGGTGCTGGTCGCACGGCGTGGGGAAGCGCTGGCGGTGGCCGCCCGCGAGCTCGAGAGGCACCGGGGGCACGGACGCTGGTCGTGCCCACCGACACGACGGACGTCAAGGCGGTCGAGGACCTCACGCAGCGTGCCGTGGAGCGGTTCGGCCGGATCGACGTGGGGGTCCGCAACGCGGCCGTCAACGCATTCGGCCGCTTCGAAGGCGTGCCGCTGGAGGACTTCCGCAGGATCATCGGCGTCAATGGACGGGCTACGCGCAGGGGGCGCGGGCCGCCCCTTGGGGCCATGCGGGAGCACGGCGCGGGCACGCTGATCAACATCTCGTCCATCGTGGGCGCGGTCGCCCAGCCGTACAGCCACCCGTACAGCATGTCGAAGCACGCGGTGCGCGCTCTCTCGGGTCGAGCCTGCGCCAGCAGTTGCCTGTGGACTGGGCGACATCGACCGGCGGCGATGCCCGGAGCCGCAGCCCGGTCAGGTTCAGCCGGTGCGCTTGAGGGCGTCCCTGGTCCGGTCGGCGATGGAGGCGAAGGGACCGACCGTCCACTGCGCCATCGGCGATCCGGCCGCACCCGGATGTGGATGGGTGGGAGCTATCTCCTCCACTGTCTGCAGCCTGGTGCCCATGCTCCGGCGCTTGTCCTGGGGGCACTCCCGCACTACGAAGGGGAACTCCTCCCGCTCCTCATGTTCGGCGTGGTCGATCACGGCCCTCTCGAAGTTGGCGAGCTTGGTGTCGAACTGGGCTGTCGAGGGGTCCATCTTCTCCAGCTCGGCCAGAATCTTGTTCGCGTCCGCCTCTTCCTTGTTGCGAGCGTCGGCCTCCGTCTCACCGGCTGTGTCTTTCGCGACCGGGCGGAGGATCATCTCCTCGGCGGTCTCGTGTACCGCCAGCAGGGCCCGCAGCTCGTCGAAGGCCTGCTGCTTGTGTTCGCCCTCGGCGCTCTTCACATCCGAAAAGAGGTCTCGGATGCGAGCATGCTGCTCGAGCAGGATGCCCACGACATCGCCCTCCGGCAGCTTCGCCGCCTCCGCACGTTCCGTCTGCGCACTGCTCATGGCGCTACCTCCCTGTCCTGGCTCTCGCCGGCCCGGACAGCCAGTGCCTCCGGGTCGTGTCGAGGAAACGGGTGACCCTGGTGGCGCAACGGAAACCCGCACTTCTCACAGGCCGACGGGTCCCTGCCCAGACTTTGAGCTCCACAGGCCCCCCGCCTCCCGGTGTCCCGGTCCGCCACCGGCTCCCGCCTGCTTGGGGATTCGCGCGCCGGACCTGAGCAGCCGGCAGCAGGTAGCCGCCGGCCACCGCCGCCCGTAGGGCGGAGGTGAGCACATCTCTCCGTGGGCGCTCCGTGAGGGCACCCTGCTGAAGTACCTCGAGGGCGGCGAAACCGCCTGGAGGGACGAGCCGGCTGGTGACGGCGCGGCGACCTATGTGGCCGAGGATGAGCCGGTGTCGCTGCACGTGGCCGAAGCCAGATGATCAACCCCGCTGCCGGCGCACGTGGGCAGGCGAGGTGGCACAGGAGCAGCCTCTGAGTGCGGGCTGGTAGCGGCCGCTCCTCGCTCCTGAGCATTCCAGCGAGTCCAGCAGCATCCACGCCGGCCGCCACGCTCTCGTCTGTGGTGAGCGGACCGGTGGGCGTCGCGCCGCGGTGGGCGTCGCGCCGCCGTTGCTTGGCATCTCTGGTGCGCCTTTATTCCTGTTTATTCCTGAGTCGGCGATGAGCTCTCACTATGGGTTGTTCGGCTGCTTGCCCGGCAGGTCAGGCGCACCGTGGCGCGGCGGGTGGATGGGCGGGGCCGCCGTCTCCGGGGTCACCTGTGAACCGCCCGACGGCGCCGGCGGTTGTTCCGGCCGCTCCTGCGAGCTGCCCGGCGAGGGTGTGGCTCCGCTCGCCAGCTGCTCGGCCCGCTGTTCCAGCACCTGGAGAACCGGGGCGCGGTTTGCATGCGCACGCTCGTATCCCTGCAGTTCATCGATCTGCTCGGCGGTCAGGCTCCGAATGCGGTGGGTCAGAGTCTCGACCGACAACTGGTCGTAGTCGGGCAGGGGCAAACCGTCACGGTTCGCGGCAGTCATCGTGCCTCCTCATTCGTTCTCTACGGCCGCGCGATCAGGAGCGGTACTGGCTCTCGGGCTGGGCCGCGCCCTGCGGGCCGCCCCTTCCACCAGCGCTTTTCTCCCGCTGTGCAGTGCGCGATCTCGTTGCGAGTGCCGCACGGACGGCTACTCAAACCCCGCCTCCGAAGCCGACTGGCGACGTGCAAGGGCCACCGGCGGGGCCCCCGCGGTCACGTTACAGATTCGGCGGTGACGTTCCGTGGGCAACTTCTGCCGCAGCCACTCACCAGCCGGTGGTCCCGCCGACCCTTCGGCCGTGGTGTTTGGGTGAGGAGCTCGATCGCCACGTGTGCCCGGCCCACAACGCGGAAGCAGGGCTGAGGTCTACCGCGTCGTGCCCGCATGGCCTGGCGTGGTCGTGGAACACGAAAAACATCACACGAGTGAGGAGGCTGATCATGCCTGCAGGATCAAGCCGGAAGCGCGAACGGCAGTACGAGCACATCAAGAAGGGCGCGGAGGAGCGCGGCACGTCCTCCGGCCGGGCCAAGGAGATCGCCGCCCGGACGGTGAACAAGGAACGGGCGCGCTCCGGTGAGGCCAAGTCGGCCAGCCGTACGTCAACGCAGGACCCGAAGTCCGCCCCGCAGCGCGGAGGCGAGCGCTCGGGCAGTCGCACCGGGCCGAAGGGCCCCACCCGTGATCAGCTCTACAACGAGGCGAAGAAGCGGAACATCGAGGGCCGTTCCTCGATGACCAAGGACGAGCTCGCCAAGGCCCTCGGCCGCTAGCAGGCAGCAGGAGGGAGAACCGCGCTGTGGCCACCGCGCGAGAGATCATGACTCCCGGTGCCGAGTGCATCGGCAGTGACGACACTGTCCTGCAGGCCGCCCTGCGGATGACCGACCTCGGTGTCGGAGCCCTGCCCATCTGCGGCACCGACAACAGGCTCAAGGGAATGATCACCGACCGCGACATCGTGGTGAACGTCCTCGGCCACGGGAGGGACCCCGGGCAGGTGACGATCGGAGAGCTCGCCCAGGGCGCAGCCGTCACCATCGGCGCCGACGACGACGCAGAAGAGATCATGGCCACCATGACCGAACACAAGGTGCGCCGGCTTCCGGTGATCGACGGCGATGAATTGGTCGGCATCGTCGCTCAGGCCGACGTCGCCCGAGCCCTCTCTGATCCGCAGGTGGGCGACCTCCTCCAAGCCCTCTCCACCGACTGACCGGATCCGGCCCTGTTGAACAGTGATGTACCTGCTCGACTACGGCCCGTGGACGGCCACCGATACCCCGGCTCCGAGGTGCCGTGGGCCCAGGATGCTCCTCCTGTGCCGGTGTGGACTCCCGAAGAGCCGGATGTGCTCCCGTCGGGCCGCGGTACCCGCTGGGTCCGCCGACGCACACGTCCCGCTGCGCAATCGACCCCACGGCGAAGTTGTGGAGGAGGTCACTGAGGTCGCGTATGTCTGGCCGAGGTGCGGCGCGGGAAGTCCCATGGCATCCACGCGGACACAGGTCAAGCCCCGCAAAGGCCGACACCGTGCGGGGCACGGCACTTACTCGACGAGGTCACTTCTCGGCTCACAGTGCGTGAGTGCGATCTATGATTTCGTGTCCGGTTCGTGGCGACGGGTTTCGAATTCCGTGTGACCATTAGGGCACTTCGGGATCTTGTCCCCCTGCTTTACGTGCACTTTGCCGTCGCACTTGGCGCAGTAGAAGTCGCCGGTCTTCTGCGCCTTCTCCCCTGCCTTCGCCGTCATAAGGCGCCGCCTTTCCTGAGGGAAGCGCATCGTGGCGCTGTGTGGGAATCCATGGCACGTTGCTGACAGCCACGACCATTGTGGCCCTGCAGAGGAAGGGGCGCGCCTCGAAGGCCCCTTGGACACGGGCAGCGCTCCTTCCGCTAGGGCCGTGTCGGCCAGTCGTACGTCCACAAGGGACCCCGACACCCGCCCGCAGCGCGGAGGCGAGCGCTCGAGCAGCCCAGGGGTTCGAAGGGACCCACCCGCGATCAGCTCTACGACGAGGCACAGGGGCGCAACCCGATGGTGGGCAGCGAGCTGTCCGCGAAGGTCGGTGCTGCGGGCTGGGTCGGCCCCTCCCGGGGTGTGCGTCCTGTCCGAAGATGGTGCTGTGACGCTCGGTAGCAGCGTCGCCGTCCGAGAGGCCGCAGTTCTGGACGTCGGCCCGGCCGCGGTTCTGTACGTTCTCCTTGCCCAGCGTCTGGCGGAAGGTTCAGGCTGCGGGACAGTTCATGGTGGATGCACCCGATGAGATCGGCGTCGAGTCCGTCCTCAGCTGCCAGGCCCTGTCCGGCGGGCCTTGCTCCGTGCGGAATTCGTGCGACATAACGCGATGACTCTGGAACGCTACGGGCCTGGGGCCTGCGGCCTGGTGACGAACAGCCTGTGCGGGATGGGTAATCGATGACTTTCACGCTTGAGGGACCGGTTCTGGAAGGCACGCTCGTGCGCCTGGAACCACTGGATCAACGCCATGCGGCGGACTTGGCCGTGGCGGCGGAAGAGAACCGGAGCTCCTATCGGTTCACGTGGGTGCCTACGGCGGCCGGGGTCGAGGGATACATCGATGCCCAGCTCGCCCGCGCCGCGGCTGGGACGCTGGCTCCCTACGCGCAGGTGGAGCAGTCGTCGGGGCGGGCAGTCGGGGCCACGGCCTACTTGGATCCGTGGCTGTGGCCGACAGTCGACAGGCTGTGCGCGATCGAGGTGGGTGCCACCTGGCTCGCGACGTCGGCCCAGGGCACAGGGACGAACACCGAGGCCAAGTACTTATTGTTCCGGCACGCCTTCGAAAACTGGGGAGTGGCACGCCTCGACTTGAAGACGGACGCGCGCAACAGCCGCTCACGGGCCGCGATCGAAGGTGTCGGTGCACGCTTCGAGGGTGTGCTGCGGAACTGGTCCCAGTCGTGGGCGCCGGGCGAGGAAGGCCGGCTCCGTGACTCTGCGATCTTTTCGATCACCGCAGCCGAGTGGTCGGACTGCCGGAAGAGGCTCGAACAACGAATCGCTCGTGGCCTCGAACGCAGGCGACCGGGAGCAGATCTCCCCGCCCCAACCTGAGCCCGACCATCCTCGCCCGGGACCGCACGTTCGGGGACCAGCGGGTGGCGAGGCGCATCAGGAAACCGTCCACGTTCATCCGTAACCGGCTGGGGACGTTCACGTGTATGGAAAACCGGCCAACCACGGTGCGATGGACCGCTGGTGGCCAGGGGCCAGTGCTGCCCTGCGGTACCACCGACGATCGCGGATCAGGGACCCCCGAATCCAGCCATAGGAGGGGGCGGAGCCGGGGTTCAGCGCTTCAGCTGACGCAACTCACCAACGAAGGGCTGCGTCCCTGGTAGCGGCGAGGAGAGCTTTCGCCTGTTCGCGGGCGTGGGTGATGGGGTCCGCGAAGATGTTCAGGCCGTGGGCGACGAGAGCTCCTTCGTGAAGCAGCATGAGTGTTCGGCCAAGATGCACGGCCCCGTCTGGGGCGATGTCCCCGGCGAGGTGGGTGAACAGGTCGAGCATCCACTGCTTTTGCCCGGTGATGACCGAGTACGCCGGGTGGGACGGCTCGCTGATCTCCGCGTGGGCGTTGACCATGCTGCACCCCTTGGAACCGTTTTCCGCCGACCACGTGCGGGAGGCGTCGAAGACGGCCAGGACGCGCGCCGCCGGGGCCGGCTCTGCGGCGTCGAGGCGCTGGGCGAGGAAGGCCCGCCAGCGCTCGTCGCGGTCCGCGAGGTACTCCACCACGATCTGTTCCTTGGAGCCGAACCGGTCGTAGAGGGTCTTCTTGGTCACCCCGGCCTCGGCAGCGATCAGGTCCACGCCGACGGCATGGATGCCGCGCTCGTAGAACAGCCTCGCAGCGGCTTCCAGGACGCGCAGCGCGGCAGGCGTCATCTTGGTCCGTCGCAGCTCCTCTGCAGTGCTCATGTCTCAGCAGTATACAGATCTGTATAGTGAGCGAGGCTTCGGGTATACCGATCTGTTTAAAGGGGGTGAGACGTGAACTTCCTGCTGTCGACCGCCTTCGTGCTTTGCTGGAGTTCCGGGTTCATCGGCGCCAAGCTCGGCGCTGGGAGCGCGTCCGCAGTGACGATCCTGATGTGGCGGTTCCTGCCACTGGCCGTCATCCTGATCGTCGTTGCCGCCGCCGTCGCCAGACTGTCGTGGCGGGGCCTCGCGGTGCGGGACGTGGCCCGGCAGGCCATGATCGGCGTGCTGTCCCAGAGCGGCTATCTGCTCACCGTCTACTACGCGATCCAACTCGGGGTCTCCAGCGGCACCACGGCCCTGATCGACGGCGCCCAGCCCCTCGTGGCCGGAGCCCTTGCCGGACCGTTGTTGCGTCAGTACCTCTCGCGCAAGCAGTGGCTCGGCTTGTGCCTGGGAGTGAGCGGTGTCGCCATCGTCACCATGGCCGATGCCGCAGCCGGCGCCAATGTGGCCTGGTGGGCCTACCTCATACCGTTCCTCGGCATGTTCTCGCTGGTAGCGGCTACATTCCTCGAAGATCGGTCCCGCAGACGGGTCGCGCCCGCGGTGTCGATGACCGTCCACTGCACCACCAGTGCCGTCGTCTTCACGGCACTTGCCGTGAGTGCCGGAGCTGCGAAGCCGCCCGCTGAGATCTCGTTCTGGGCCGCTATCACCTGGCTCGTGGTCTTGTCGACTCTCGGCGGGTACGGAATTTACTGGCTCCTCCTGAGGCGCTCTGGAGTCACCAAGGTCAACACGCTCATGTTCCTCATGGTCCCGGTCACGGCAGTCTGGGGAGCCCTCATGTTTGGTGAACCATTCGGTCCGCAGACCGCTCTCGGCCTGGCCCTCGGCCTCGCAGGAGTGGTCATCGTCCATCGCGGTGACACCTCATCGACCAGGTGTGTGCGCGGGATACGAACGTCGGCGCCTGCTGGCTGACCCCCAGGAAGGCTGGTGGCGCATCTTCCGCAAGGCCGCCCTGGCCGGCCAGTCCTTTTGACGTGTCCCCGCGGCTGCCTTCATTTCTTCACGCTGGGTGTCTCCAGTTCCCAACCTGGATCCACCGGAGTGCCTGGATAAGTGCCTTGTGCCCACGGGGACATCACGAAGACGAGGGCCCCGCGCTCGGCGGGTCGACTGCCGCTCAGCGGGCACCCTGCCATGACGCGGCGGGCCCGGCCCCGGTATGGGAAGACCGGACCCGCCACGCGACCACGCCGGTGCGCGGGTTCCTGGATGCCGTTACTGACGCCCGCCGCCGCTTTCGTGACCGCCCTTCTGGCCGGCCTCCGAAGCACGCTGCGGATCGTTCGCGAAGTTCCCGCTGCTCTCGTGGCCACCCCTCTGGCCGGCCTCCGAAGCACGCTGCGGATCGTTCGCGAAGTTCCCGCTGCTCTCGTGACCGCCCCTCTGGCCGGCCTCCGAAGCACGCTGCGGATCGTTCGCGAAGTTCCCGCTGCTCTCGTGACCGCCCCTCTGGCCGGCCTCCGAAGCACGCTGCGGATCGTTCGCGAAGTTCCCGGGGTTGTTGGACGCAGCCATGACTGCTCCCTTCAATCGCATCGTGCGTTCCTTACGACCTCGCGAGTGCCCGACACGACAGGGCCTATTCGGCACTCTCGCCACCTTCTGCTGACTGGCAGTCAGCGCCCCGCTGCAACACTGCGGAGACGAGCACATTCGTTCAGCGGGCAGCCGGTGAGCCGGGGGCCTCGGCATCAGCGGCGGGCTGCGGACGTTGACGGGCCGGGCGCCAGGATGCGACCAGCCGCTGCGGTGAGCCCAGGGCGGGCAGTGTCCCCCCGCTGGGCACGGGCGCGGTGACCGGATGCGCCACCAGGTGCGCCACCAGGTGCGCAGTACAGCGCAAAGCCTCCGCGTGATGCGAACGGGCCGACATGAGGCGCAGTCCTGGTCTCTCCACCGCATCACCGGCAGATCACCATTGGCCCTGTGCCGGAGAACCGGCTGCTCACCGAATCAACCCGCGGTAGAGACGCCCAGGCAAGACTCGGGAGCGGAATGAGCACCGCTCGGGGAGAGTTGGGCTCGTTTTTGTTGGTCTCGCGAGGGCGCAGGGGTGGGGCGGCTGCGCAGGGGGCGGCTTCCCCGCATGGCGCATGCGGTGGCGTGCGCCGGGCAGACGGCCCACCGAAGTGGTTGCGTATTCCGGAAGGAGACGGCTGTGCTGATGGCCCACCCCGCAGTGTTGCGGAACCTGCTCGAGCAGTACGAGACCCTCGATGCCGTCCACGCGCATGCAGGGGCACCCGAGGCCCGGCAACGGCTGGAGGACGTCACCTACACCCTGTGCGTGGCGACCGGAACCCTGAACATTGAAGACGCCCTCATCGCTGCCCGCCAACAGCTTCAGGACCATCTGGGCCATCTCCAGAGCGACTCCCCGACGGCTTCCTGACCCTGCTGCCGGCTGCCGGCTGCCGGCCTCTGGACTGCAGACGAACGGGCCGGCTCCCCTCCACGAGATGAGAGGTGAGAGACATGCCTCGTTACGCGCGGCGCAACCACCTTCGCCGCCCAGGTGCACGCCCACGGCGTGAGCCCTCACCCATCACCTACTCGCTCAGCGAATTGTCGGCCGCGACCGGGACCACCCCGAGCGCGTCGCCGGCAGAGAGTGATGAGGAGATTCAGCGACTACGCCAGGAGAACGTGCAGCTCAAACGTGCGTTGCAGTCCCGGCCGGTGATCGACCAGGCCCGAGGCACGCTGATGGCCATCAGCTCCTGCACCGCTGACCAGGCCTTCGAGGTATTGGTGGATGCCTCCCAGAACACCAACCTCAAGGTCCACGGCATCGCCCGCGACCTTGTGGCCAGCACCAACGGTGCTCCGCTGGAGGACCCCGTGGCCACCGCACTGCGACTTGCACTGACCCGCATCCGTGCCCGGCGGTAGCGGCTCTCTATCAGTGGAACGGAGCGCCCCCCTTTCCACGGTCGTCCGGATTCGTCCGGTCACCGGCCCGCTTTTACCCCCCTGAAGCGGACGGAGCCGCGAGGCGCAGCCCTGTCAGCGACGGCCGAATAGTCACGAGCGCTTGAAAGTTGATCTCCTCCAGGGTTCTGGGCTAGTTGAGCCAGGCCGGGAGGATGGGTGATCTCAGCGAGGATGCCACCTTCTCGTTCGGCGGGCCGACCTGATCGTCGGCACTGGCCGCTGCTGACCGAGCTGGTTCTGTTCCGAGAGTGCTGGTCTGGGACGACGTGCCGTCGGCTCCTGGCCGTCCGGAGGTCCCACGCCCGCCTCGTTCCGCTCCTGTCCCCCGGCTTCTCCCGGCTTCCGGGGTCGGAGATTCTGCAGTGGCAGGTGATTGCGGCGTGCGCCAGGCGGACCCGCACACGCTGGACAGCGCTCCGAGCTGCGACAGGACCGCTCGCAGGACTGACCTCGCGCACCGGGCCTTCCCCTCCACACGATGCAGAGCCATTGGTGTGAACCGCGGTCTGAGCCCGGACGGCGAATACAACACCACCGCCGGCACCTGGTTACGGTCTGTCTGCTGCCAGTACCGAGCGGGCGGCCCTCGGGCACCTCCTCAAGACGCCGGAAGCCGACCCCATTCGGTGGCACAACGATCAGGCGATCAGGTCAGACCCAGCAAAGCCCATTCGAAGCCCTGGAGGACGGTCACACATGAGCACCAGCGAAACCGGCGAGGTCACCGGCACCAAGGACAAGGACTACAACCTGATTTGGTACGTCGAGGCGTGCCTGAGCAATGCGCTGCGGATGGAGACCTACATCCAGGACGCGGAACGACAGAACGACACCGAGGTGGTGGAGCTGTTCCGCAAAGCTCAAGCCGACAGCCGCAAGGGCGCCGAGCTGGGCAAGCAACTGCTGCGCACCCGGCTCGCCGGCTGACGATATTGCGGCGGAAGACTCGGCGAGGCCATCACGCCCAAGCCGGACCCCGCCTGCGTACACGCGCCGTACGGCACGCGACACCTCGCACCGCCCTCACGGACGCCTCCTGCTCTCGTGCGCGTCCATCGGGATCCAGGGTGTGGACGAAGTGCTCATCACCGCGCGGCAGCAGGCTGTCCGGCGAGCGCCCCTGACGCGAGGGGCTCCTTACCGCCTGAGGCGGGAGGCGGCCGCAGCCGCCGCCGATCGTGACCCGAAACGCAGCGTCCCGACCACCGCACTCACCAAGACCCGGGCAAGCTTGTAAGGGCGGCGGGTGTCACCTGTATGAGCGTCATCGGCTCCTCTTGCGCCACGGGGAGCCGCACCCGCCGGCGCCCGCCGTTCCAGGAGCTGTCGACCAGGCCGAACTGGAACGCCGAAAACCTTCGCCGACCGGGCCGTGCGAGCATGCACTCGGTACAGCAAGGGAGATCCGAGCATTGGTACGGGCGCACGGTCCGCAACGGCATCCCCTTCGCTCCTCAGCCGGGTACCCGGCACGCCTACGGCCGCCGCCTCGGGCGCTGAGGCCGCGGACGCGGCGGGCCGGCGAACTGCCGAGGCACGGGACTTCTTCCGGACGGGACGGGGGGCGGCGCGGCGCAGCGGGCCGTCCCGGTCCCTTACGCCTGAACTGGTGCCTCTCCTCCGGCGATGAGTGCGGTCGGTTACTGGCCCCGGCCAGTGACGTAGTCGCGGGCGCGGTCGACCAGCCCCAGGCCCGGGGCGAGAAGCTTGTTGATCGGCGGAGTGCTGGGGGAACTGGGGTGTGGCCTGGTGGGGGCCGTCTTCTTTGCGTTGCGGACCTTTTCTCCCAGGCTCTCCAGGACGAAGGGGTGACACCCCTCGCGCAGCCGTACGAAAAGGTTGGTCTCCTCGTCCTTGACGTGCGCGGTGACCTCGGTCTTGAGCTTGACGACCAGCCGGTCGAAGTCGCGGTCGTCGGCGGCGCGCCCCTCGAGGTCCTTGAGGAGCTGCTCCACGCGGCCGTGATCGGCGATCTCCTTGTCCGCCAGCGCGTCGCCCTCTTCCAGATGTTCGCGCACCGCCGGGTAGAGGTGCTGCTCCTCGGCCACAGAATGCTGCACCAGTTCGATGGTCAGCATGTCGACCAGACGCTTGCGCTCGGCACCGCCGGGCGCCGCCCTCTCGAACCGCTCGAAGAGGTCATCCACTTCGCGGTGATCGGTGGTCAGCTCCGCGATGACATCGCCGCCATGTCCCATTCCCTGCTGCCCTCCGATACTCGGCAACCGGGCCGTCCGGATACCGACAGAACGGGTTCCCGGGCATCGCAGCCCGTAACACCGCACTGCGCGGATTGCCCCGGATGCCTCGGGCAGCAGCCGAGGCGGCACCTGCGCACAGCTTCGGGCAGGCCGGCCTCCACGGCTCGTCGACCGCTGCCCAGCCGTCGGCGGGCGAATCTCTCCGCGCACCCGGTGCCAAGGGAGGTCAGGTGCCACCGCTCCTCCTCGCCGGCGCGCCGTTCCCGCCTGCACATGTGCCCGTACAAAAGGTACGTGCGGGTCACCAGGACCGAAGGCCTGGCCCCCAGCCGTCACGCTCGCTGTCGCCCCGCCTCACGGTTCCGCCTGCGCCTCCGATCAGGCGCGGAGAGGGAACCGATGGACGACGGGCGTGATCGCAGCCGTGA
This sequence comes from Streptomyces sp. 8N706, assembly GCF_052245415.1. Lineage (NCBI taxonomy): Bacteria > Bacillati > Actinomycetota > Actinomycetes > Kitasatosporales > Streptomycetaceae > Streptomyces > Streptomyces sp. 8N706. The sequence continues at coordinate 111,386 of NZ_JBQQBW010000002.1, forward strand.
GGACTGTTCTGGGGGTATGGCCCCTCGGCACCGACGCTCTTCCCCGGATCTCCTTCCGGCCGTACCCCGCCGGTCCATGACGGGCGCCGCCGCGTTGAACGGAGAAGACCTGCCGCGCAATGGCCAGTGCCCGTCAGAGCGCCGACCACCAGGCAGGGTGACGGGCGAGTGCCGCCTGCAGTGAGCGTCCCCTGGAAAGAGAAGGTACTGCTGAGCGCCGTTCAGGACGTCAGTACCTGGGGCGAGATGACTTTGATCATCGCCTTCGCCCACTGTTGCTGGCGCAGAGTCTGCGGGTGGCAGCGCTTGGTCAGCGCGAGCAATTCGGCGTCCTTGGCCGCCTGCGCGGTCTGGGCCAGCAGTTCCCAGTCCAGGGAAGCCGCGGCGGCCTTCACATACGTCGTGCGGAGGCCGCGCAGGAGCAGCAGGCCGGCTTGGGCGCGGCGGCCGGCGAGTTCGCTGCTCTTCTCGCGCAGCCATGCGGCCGGGGACCACTCATCGTTGGGCTCGTGATCGAGGCGGAGGCCGTGGTCCGCGGCAGTCTCGGCGAGCTCGCGGACGTGCTGACGGGACCAGGCCGCGAGATCGCGGGCCACGTGGTGGACCTCGTGGTCGGACTTGTGCCTCTCGGACAGACGCAGCAGTTGCAGGGCGAGGGCGTTCTCGCTGCGGTGCACCTCGTACAGGATTATCCGGAGCTTCATCGGGCGCGTCCCGGAAAGGTTGGGGGCAGGTACTCCTCCGCTTCCCCGGCCGCGCCACCGCGGGTGGCAGGAGCGGCGTCGGCCGTGATGGGGGCCGACGCCGTGGTGGTGGGCGCGGGTGCCGGGGTGCCGGTGGCCTTGATGCGTCGCAGCCGGGCTGCGGCGGTCTTGAAGATCGGCTGTTTGGACGCCGGATCCCAGTCGGTGAGGGTCAGTTCGTTGGCTGCGCGTCCTTGGCTGCCGGGGCGGTATCCAGGGGCGGTGTCCCAGTAGCCGTAGTGGAAGGGCAGGAACAGCACCTCCTCGCGGATACCGCTGATGCGGGCCTTGGCCCGTACCGCGCCGCGCGGGGTGGTGATCTCCACGATGTCGCCCTCGCCAACACTGTGCGCGGCTGCATCACGGACGCTGACCTCCACCCATACCTCGGGGGCCGCATCCTGCAGTTGCGGGGCCCGCGCGGTCTTGGTCCGCGTATGGAAGTGGTACAGGGTGCGGCCTGTGATCAGCCAGTACGGGTACTCATCGCTGGGCGTCTCGTGGGGCGGCAGATAGTCGGCAGCCTTGATCACCGCCTTGCCCTCGGGATTCAGGGCCCGGTACTCGGTTTCCTCCAGCGGCGCCCCGGTGACCAGGTCTCGCCCGTAGCTCTCGCAGTCCTCGGGCTTGCTCCAGAACCTTCCCTCGGCATAGAGGCGTTCGGTGCCCTCCGGATGGTCCTCGTTGCACGGCCACTGGATGCCGCGGCCGCCACGCAGCTTGTCGTAGGTGATACCGGTGTAGTCGCAGGGACGGCCCCGGCTGCATTCCTTCCAGCCCTCGAAGGCTTCCTCGGGGCCGCTCCAGGGAACCAGTGGTCCCCCGTCCTTGTCGCGAAGGTCCAGCCGCCGGGCGTAGTCGCAGAAGATCTCCAGGTCGGAGCGGGCCTCCCCGGGCGGCTCGACGGCCTTCTCCGAGAGGTGGACGGTGCGGTCGGCGTTGGTGAAGGTGCCGGTCTTCTCACCCCAGATGGCCGCGGGCAGTACGACGTCGGCGAGTTGTGCGGTCTCGGTCAAGAACGCGTCCTGAACGACGAGGAAGAGGCGGTCCTGGGCCAGGATGGAGCGGATGCGGCTCAGCTCCGGCAGCGAGACCGCCGGGTTGGTGCCGCTGACCCAGAGCATGCCGATGGTTCCTTCCTCTGCGTAACGGAACATCTGCATGGCGTGGGTGGGCGGGGCGTAGTGCGGGATGTGCAGGGGGTCGACGTTCCACACCCGTGCCAGGTCCGCCACGTGCGCGTCGTTCTCCCAGTTGCGGAACCCGGGCATGTCACCATTGGCGCCGCATTCCCGGGTGTTCTGGGCGGTGGGCTGCCCGTTCATCTGCAGCACCCCGCATCCGGGACTGCCCAGCATGCCGCGCATCAGGTGCAGGTTGTTGACCTGTACAGCAGCGGCGGTGGCCTGGTGCGACTGGTAGAACCCCTGGAGAACCGTGGACAACAACCTCTCGGCGGTGCCCAGGACACGGGAGGCTTCGGTGATCTCCTCAGCGGGGACGCCGCAGATGTCAGCGACCTTCTCCGGGGTGTAGGGCTCCAACCGGTCCTTCAGTTCCTCGAAGCCCACCACGTGCCGGTCGATGTAGTCGCGGTCGGTCCAGCCGCGGTCGATGATCTGTCGCAGCAGCCCGTTCATCAAAGCCAGGTTGGTGCCGGGGCGCGGTGCCAGGTGCACGTCGGCCGCTTGCGCCACCACGGTGGGGCGGGGGTCGACGCAGACCAGCGTCGGCGGATTGGGGCCGGCCAGCCGGTCCAGTACCCGGGTCCACAGAACACTCTGGGTCTCGGCCATGTTGTGGCCGAACAGAGCAATGGTGTCGGCGTGGTCGATATCGGTGTACGAGCCGGGCTGCCCGTCGCAGGAGAAGGATTCCTTCAGGGCCTCTGCAGCGGTCGACGTGCACAGCCTGGTGTTGCCGTCCAGATGATGGGTGCCCAGACCGCCCCGGGCGATCAGAGCCAGGGTGTAATACTCCTCGGCGAAGAGCTGACCGGTGGTGTAGAAACCGATCGACGACGGCCCTCGTCCGTCCATCAGTTCCCGCGTCCGGGAGACCACCCGGCTCATCGCGGTGTCCCAGTCCGTCTCCACCAGCTTGCCGCCCTCCCGTACCAGCGGCCTGGTCAGCCGGTCCGTGGAGGCATTGGCCTGCCAGCCGAACAGGTCCTTGGGCCCCAGCCGCCCGTGGTTGACCCGGTCGCCGGCCCTGCCCCGTACCCCGACGATCCGCCCGTCCATGACAGCGATGTCCAAACCGTCCCCGTTGGAATGCATGACCGACGCCGACTGCACCCACCGGTCCACCCGCTCAGAGGTAAGGCCCTCCTCCAGCCGACTGTCCACCCGTACCGGCCACTCCTCCCCCCGCCCATAGGGGGTGCGCGTCCCCCACGGCTCCGCGATACGGTCGCTCCGGCCCATCACTGCCCTCCACTCCACGGCTGCGACCGTGCATGGGTGCCCCCGGATGGCGGGAACCACACCCCCGGTTCCTGGCCGACCGCCTCCGCTGTCGTGGCCTCGGACGCGCCTGATGGGCGCCCATGGGGACCGTGGCGTCATGTCTCGCAGTTCTATCGGGAACGGGATTCGCGTGTCCTCGAGCGGTTCTCCTTGCGGATCGCTTCCAGCAGTTCGGACTTGCTCATTCCTGACCGGCCGCTGATGTCCAGACGCTGGGCCAGTTCGTACAGGTGCTGCTTGGTCGCGTTCTCGTCAACGCCTTCACCACTGGGGGCCGGCTTGTGTCGCGGCGTTGCGGCGCGCGGGTCCGACGGGCCCTTACGGCCCCGTTCCTTCCGCTCCCAGTGGTCTGCAACCTTCTCGTATGTGTGCTTGAGCGCGCTGAAAGCGACCCGATGGGCCCGCTCGCCCTCCCCGTACTGCTCCACAGCCGAGTCATGGGCCTTGATCCAGGTGCGCTGCGCGTCCTCGGGTGAGCGCTCCAGCGTCGAAGGAAGCTCTTCGCGTCCTGGCATGGTCCACCTCCGATGCGATGCAGGACGGGTGCCCTGGCCGCTCCGGCCGAAACGGCCACCGCCCTGCGCTTGCTGGCACCCCCGCGTCGTTCCGGCCTGCGGACGCAGGCCGGGACGCAGGCCGGGGTGACGTTCTCCGTACCGGATCGCTAGATGCCGTCACACCGCTCAATCTCGCCTGCCTCCGCAGCCCGACGGCGCCGCCGCCGTCGGGCTGCGGAGGCCGGACAGGCTGAGGGGACGCCAGGCCCTCGGGCCCTGGCTCCCGGTTCAGGCCCTGGATTGCCGGCTGGGGTGCTGCGCTGATGAGGCGCCGGGGCGGCGCAGCGTGGCGATCACCTCGTTGTCGGAGACCTGGGCGAATTCTTCGTACCACTCTCCGACGGCCCGGAACGAGCCTGGCTGATGCAGGCAGACGAGGTCGTCGGCATCCGGCCTGACGGTCTCGGCGGATTGCAGAGCGCAGACCGGCACGGCCAGGATCAGGCGGGCCGGATTCTTGGCCCTCAGGTGGCGCAGGGCGGCGCGCGCGGTGACACCGGTGGCGAGCCCGTCGTCGACCAGGATCACGGTCCGGCCCTCGACATCGGGCGCGGGGCGTCCACCGCGGTACAGCTCTTCACGGCGGTGCAGCTCGGCCCTTTCCCGGGCAACATCGGCGGCAAGGTCGTCCTCCACCAGGCCGAGCATCTCCAGGGCCCGGCTGTCGTACACCGGGGGGTCCTCGCCTGCGATCGCCCCGATGCCCATTTCCGGATGGCCGGGTGCGCCGATCTTGCGGGCCACCAGCACGTCCAGTGGCGCGTTGAGAGCTCGGGCGACTTCCGCCGCGACGGGGACGCCCCCGCGCGGCAGTGCCAGAACGACCGGGTTGGCGATTTCGCCGTCGGCTGCCCATTCGAGAAGCCGGAGGCCGAGTTCCTCGCCTGCGTGCCGGTGGTCGTGGAAGCGCATAGGTGGTCCTCCTTGACATGCCTGGCCCGTGTTGCACACCGGTGGGCCAGGTCTCCTCCTCGCCTGTGCCGGCAGTGGCGGTGGAACGGGGTGAGGGCACTGATGCGATCGAGGAAGCAGCAGGCGTCATAGCGTTCACCGGGCGTGGTGGACACATGGTTGCCCCACTCCCGGCTCCGGACGGTGGACGACCCCGATCGCACGGTGGCCGCTTTCCTCCCACAGCCAGCGGCCCTGTTGATCGGCCCGGAACACGCGCCAGGCGCTGCCTCGTCGGGCAGCGCCCGGTGCAGCAGCTCCTCGAGGCCGACTTGCGGGCCGCCAGGGCCTGTATCGCGTCGGCGCGGCCTCGCCGGCGGTCGGAGGCGATCACAGCGCCTTTGTCGGGAGCCGAAACCGACCAGGACGACGCCGTCGGCGGTGTGGTGTTCCCCCACCAGATGCCAGAACCACTCACACGCCGCCACGGACGTCCTCCAAGGCACCCGGCTCCGCGAACAGGAGCGTGGCTCCAGGACCACATCCACCTGCTCCCTCTGTCCGGTCAGCAGATCCCTCAGCACACCACCGCCCAGGCCCGCGGAGGCATCGCCAAGTCGTCGGCGATCCGTCGGTGGGGTATAAAAAACCGCCTCCGAGGCCAGCACCGTCATCGTCTCCCTCCGGCCGTCCGTCGCAGTGCGAGTAGCCCTCCCACCGCCCGGTATGCACGCTGGTGGCCCGATGGGTTCCAGCCGCGGCCCTTCTCGTTGGGACGTGGCGGGCCCTTCGCGCTTCTCACAGTGATCAGCGACGACCAGGCGCAGGACAATGTCCCGGTCCGTGACCAGACCACGGAGCTGGTCACCCTCAGTAACAAGCACAGCGTCGATGTCTTCGTCGGCCATCTGCCTGGCAACGGCAACCACCGGTGCCTGCATCTCCACCGACACCGGGAGGTGCCGTCATGATCTGGCGAACTCGCTGCACCATCGTTCTCTCCTCGCCGTAATGAGGTAAGCGGGTGTCACTGGTGGCGCCCGCCACGCTGTACCCGGGTACGCCGTCCTCACGACCTCGAAACAGCTCGATCCGCCCGTATAGCGGCCGCCGAAGAGGAGGGGCCGGGGCTTCCACTCTGCTGCGGACCGGCCACAGGCAGCCCCTGACCGCGCCGGCCTTCGCCGCCATGGCACGCATCCACCACAGCGGGCGACGGTGTCGATCAGGCCGACGTTCGCCGCGCCCGGCCGGTCCCGCTCTCGCAAGGCGATCCGGCGAAGGTTGTTCCGGCCGACGAGGGCCCGGCCTGTTGGCGCTACTTGAACGTCCCCACTGCTGCCAGGGAGTTCCCGGACCTGCTCATGTCCCCGGACCGCACCAGGGTCCTTGCTCAGCGACGTGGCCGAAGTTTCCGGCCCGGCGCAGAATCGCCCGTTCCCCCGGGGGTATTCATCTGGCTCCAGATGCTGGCCAACTCCCATGGGGAACGGGGTACTTCGTGTACCGGCATGTGCTCACGCGGGCGAGTCAAGTGTTGTCGTGTGTCCTGTCAGTGCTGCTGGGCCTGTCGATGAACTACGCGACGAATGTCGAGAACCCGCCGTACGCCCTCGCCTTCCTGCAGCGGTGGTCGATCCCCGCCCTGGTGTTCACGGGCGGGGTCTTCATCGCCTTGAGCTGGTGGCTGAGCCAGTTGGACGATCCCATCACGACCCGAAAGCTGTCCTGGTCCGCGCCGATCTCTCCCTATCCCGGACTCGAAGCCTTCGACGAACGCTACAGCAGTGTCTTCTTCGGGCGGGACCAGGAGATCACCGCCCTCAGCCGCAGGATCAACCCTCCCTCCCGGGCACAGAGTTCCCCGACTCTGGTGCTCACCGGCCCCTCGGGGGCGGGCAAGTCCTCCCTCCTCCGGGCCGGTCTGCTCCCGCAACTTGCCCGGCGAGCCCAGTGGATCACCGTCGGCCCGTTCACACCGGACACCAACCCCTTCACCGGGCTGGCGCAGGCGTTGAGCATCCTGCTGCCGCGCACCACCTCGGCGGCGCTGGAGGCCGAGCTGCGCGACGGGGGCGCGGCCTCCTTGTGCCGCCATCTGGACGCGGTGCGCGCTCGGCACCGCGGAGGCCCACGGCCGGTGCTCATCGCCATCGACCAGGCGGAGGAGCTGCTGACCCTGGTCGCCGACGAGGAGCGGGACGCGCTGCTCGACCTGCTCGACGCGGCGCTGGCTGCCGACCAGCGGCTGAAGGTGCTGTTCGCCTTTCGCTCCGAGTTTCTGACGCGCCTTGGGTCGCTGCCGCAGGCCCACCTGTTCCGGGACACGTTCATCCTCGGACCGGTGCGCCGTAGGTCCTTGTTCACGGTGGTCGCCGAGCCGGCCGCACGGGCGGGGATCGCCTTCGAACCCGGGTTGGCGGATCTGATCGTCAATGAGGCGAGCGGCGGTGACGCGCTCCCGCTGCTTGCCTACACCCTGCACGCGCTGGCTCCCGAGCCGGGTCGTGGTCAGCAGATCACCGTTCAGGATTATGAGGCGATCGGCGGGGTGGCCGGGGCGCTGACCGAGCGGGCCGACCTCATCCTGGCCGACCTGACCGCAGCCGACCCCGACGCTCCGGTGCTGCCGACCCTGTTGAAGTTCGTGACCATCACCGAGGGCCAGCCCTCGCAGCGCCCGGTTCGGCGGGAGACGCTGGGGCCGAAGGAACAGGACGTCGTGGAGGCGTTTCTCGCCGAGCGACTGCTGGTCAGCGACGGTGACGGCAGCGAGCCGGTGCTGCGGGTGGCCCACGAGGCGCTGTTCCGGCAGTGGGATCCGCTCAAGCAGGCCATCGAGGTGGTCGCCGTGGATTTGGCGTTCGCATCCGATGTGGAGCGCTGGGGCGCCGAGTGGGCCGCGGCAGGCCGGCACGACTCGTACCTGCTGCGCGACGAGCGGCTGCGCCGCGCGTTGGCATGGATGACGCGGCAGCCCGACGTCGCGGCCGACCGACCGGTCGTGGCGGAGTTCCTGGAGGCCTCCCGTCGGGCCGATGAGGCTGCTATGCGCTGGCTGTCCGAGTCCGTCGCACAGCGGTCTCTCGCTGCTGTCGAGGACGATCCCGAATACGGTCTGCTGCTGGCCTTGGCCGCGCTCGAGGAGGCCGCGGACACCGACCTGGCACGGCTCGCGCTGGTCACCGCACTGGCCTCGACCCGGATGTGCATTCCGCTGACGGGCCACACGGATTTCGTTCAGCGGGTGGTGTGGTCGCCGGACGGTCAGCGCCTGGCCTCCGCCTGCTACGACGGCACGGTTCGGGTGTGGCGGGCTGGAGACGGATCGGTGAACCTGGTCATCGAGGCAGGCAGCGGCTTCGTGCACGGGGTCGCCTGGTCGCCGGACGGCCGGCAGTTGGTGACGGCGGGACACGACGGTACCGCCCGGATCTGGTCGTCCGACGACGGATCTCCCGGTGCGGTACTGACCGGCCACGCCGACAACATCCGCGGTGTGGCCTGGTCGCCGGACGGGAAACGCCTGGGCACCGCGTCGCAGGACGGCACGGTCCGCTTGTGGGACGCGGCGACGGCGCGGCAGATCGCCGTACTGACCGGCCACGAGGGCTTCGTCCACGGGGTGGCCTTCGCGCCGGGCAGCGATCGCCTGGCGACGAGCGGTCTGGACCGTGTGGTGCGCATCTGGGACGTGGCCGACGGGACCGAGCTGGGCACGCTGGAGGGGCACCAGGAACTGGTGCGTACCGTCACGTGGTCGCCCGACGGGCGGTTCCTGGCCAGCGCCGCGTACGACCACACGATCCGCGTGTGGGATGCCGCCACGGGTCAGGAGACCCTCGTCCTGCCGGTCTCCAAGGACCTGGTGCAGTCCGTCGCGTGGTCGCCGGACGGCACGCGGCTCGCCTCGGCGGCCAGCGACTGCACCGCGCGCGTGTGGGATGCGGCCACGGGGACCGAACTGCTGGCCCTGCACGGGCACCACAGCGTCGTGCGTGACGTCGCCTGGTCACCCGACGGCGCCCGGATCGCCACGGTCGCCAACAACGGCTCCGGCCGGATCTGGGATCTGATGCGCCCGGACGACGTGGTCGTGCTGCGCGGCCACGAGGCGCTGGTCGAGGCGGCCGCCTGGTCGTCCCAGGGGCGGCAGATCGCCACCGCCTCGTTCGACGGCACCGCCCGTGTGTGGGACGTCCAGGCGGGGACGGCGCTGCACACCTTGGAGGGGCACCGGGATCCGGTCCGGGACGTGGCGTGGTCGCCGGACGCCCAGTTGATCGCCACGGCCTCCAACGACCGCACGGTGCGCATCTGGTCCGCCGCGACGGGCCAAGCCCTGCACACCATCCAGGCACACCGCGACCGGATCGAGGGCATCGCCTGGTCCCCGGACGGCACGCGGGTCGCCACCACCTCCAACGACCGCACCGTGCGGGTGTGGGACACCCGCACCTGGTCGCTCCTGCGCACGCTGGTCGGCCACATGGACCTGGTCCATGACGTCTGCTGGTCACCGGACTCCACCCGGCTGGCCTCGGCCGGGGTACCCGACCGAACGGTGCGGGTCTGGGACGCGGACACCGGAGCGGAGCTGCACTGCCTGACCGGGCACGCCGACTTCGTCCAGGCGGTGGCCTGGTCCCCGGACGGCAGCCGTATCGCCTCCGTCTCCAACGACAAGACCCTGCGGATCTACGCCGCCGAGAACGGCACCGAGCTGCGCGCGATGGGTGGCCACGACGGCATCATCCGGGATGTGTGCTGGTCTCCGGACAGCCGCTTCACCGCCACCGCCTCCGCGGACGGCACCGCCCGGATCTGGGACGTCGACCAGGGCGTGGAGCTGCTGATCCTCGGAGTGCACTCGGGCGGAGTCGAGAGCGTGGCCTGGTCGCCGGACGGCGCACGGGTCGCCACGGCCGCCCAGGACAAGACCGTCCGCATCTGGTCGGTCGCCCCGGATCTGCGGACCCTGATCGACCGGGCGCACAGCCGGACCAGCCGTGCGCTCAGCAGAGAAGAACGCCGGCGCCATGGCCTGCCGTAGTGCCCCGCGATCCGGCCTGGTACGCCTCGTGGCGGCTGGGGTTCCGCCGCTGAACGGCTGTGAGGCGAGTTGCCCGTGGCCCCGGTGGTGCACCGCAGCCTCGACGTCGGTGACCAGCGCACCTGGTGGCCTGTGAGCAGCACGTACGCCGACAACGCGGGCCCAGCTGGAACGGAATCCGCGAGGGCGGATCGGTGAAGACGGAGGAGGACCCGCTGGACCTGATGACGGGGACGGCGGCGCGCCCGGGGGGATGGAGTCGATCCGCAACGTCGAGGAGGCGGTCGTCAAGGCTGGTGGCGCGGCCCTGCGATACGGCTGGTTCTACGGTCCGGGCGCCACGGATGACCTGGTCGAGCCGTGCGCAAGCGGCAGTTCCCGCTCGTCGGGCGCGGCACCGGCCACAGGTCGTGGATGCACCTCGATGACGCGGCGAGCGTCACCGTCCTGGCGTGGAGAGCATGAGGCGAGGGGCGGGTTCAACATGGTCGACGCCGCACCGTCGACCGCATGAGATTGCTTGTTCTATTTCTATGTCATGCTGGCACGCACGGGGATGTATGACCGCGTTGCCCTGTGTCGGCGATGGTTGAGCGTTGACAACGAATTCTGAGCCGCCGCGCCGCAGAATGAAGCATGAGCGACCGAGCCCAGCTGTTCAGACCGTGGCTGCGGACGATGACGGCGCGCGATCCTGACGAACCGCATCGGGGAGCGACCCCGCTCGAGCTGCTCTTCGACCTGTGCTTCGTCGTCGCCGTCGCGCAGGTCGGGGCGCAGCTCCATCATGCGGTGAGCGAGAACCATGCCGCGACCGGAGTCCTCAGCTATCTCGCCGTGTTCTTCGCCATCTGGTGGGCGTGGATGGGCTTCACCTGGTTCGCGTCGGCGTACGACGTGGACGACGTGCCGTACCGGCTGGCGACCTTCGTGCAGATCGCCGGGGTCCTCGTCCTTGCCTCCGGTGTACCGCGGGCTTTCGCCCAGCATGACTTCGTCCTTCCGGTCGTCGGCTACACCGTCATGCGCCTGGGCCTGGTGTCGCAGTGGCTTCGGGCCGCCCGGGCGCACCCGGAAGGCCGGGCGACGGCCATGCGCTTCGTGGTCGGCATCGTCGTGGTCCAGAGCGCCTGGATCGGCTGGCTGTTCATGCCGGTCGGCTCACGGATGCCGCTCTTCGCACTGCTGTCACTGTTCGATCTCGCCGTCCCGGTCTGGGCCGAGAGCGCCGGGCGGACGGCCTGGCATCCGCATCACATCGCCGAGCGGTACGGACTGTTCACGCTGATCGTCCTGGGCGAGTCGGTGCTGGCGGCGACCACGGCCGTGCAGCACGCCGTCGGCGCCGGCGAGGCGACCGGGGGTCTCTACACCGTGGCGGCGGGCGGTCTGCTCATCGTGCTGTCGCTGTGGTGGCTGTACTTCGCCAAGCCCGCCGAACGCTTCCTGAACTCCAACCGGGCCGCCTTCGTCTGGGGTTACGGCCACTACCTGGTCTTCGGCTCGGCAGCCGCGACCGGCGCGGGCCTGGCGGTCAACGTCGACCACGCCACGCACCACACTCAGATCTCGGGAGCTGCCGCGGGCGCGTCGGTCACGATTCCGGTGGCGGTCTTCCTGCTCGTGGTTTACCTGCTGCACATCCGCCCCCAGCACGCCTTCGCTCTGCACGCGCTGCTGGTGCCGGGCACCGCGGTGGTGGTCCTCGCCCTCACCTTCACCAGCGTTCCGGTGCTTGCCACCGGTCTGGCGGTGGCCGCGCTGGTCGCGGCGTCCGTGGCGGTTGCCCAGCGCCGAGAGCCGCACCCGTCCCCCGCCTCCCGGGCGGTGTGAATCCCCAGGGCGGACGGCCGCCCGAGCACGGCGGTCGTCGCCGGCTTTGAAGCCCCACAGCAGGAGCCCGGCTCCGGACGGCGTCGAGCCACCGCGGTGCGGTTCGCCGAGCGACCCTGCCAGTCGTGGCTTGCGTGGTGGCGGCGGCTGTCTCATAGTCCGAGGTATGGACGCGCGCGAGACGGCGCTGCGACAGGCATACGGCCATGCCGTCCGCTGGCTGGCGAGCCTGTCCGATCGCCGGGTTCCCGCCCGCGCTTCGGTCGAGGAGATCGTGCGCGCGCTCGGTGTCGAACTGCCCGACGGTCCGAGCGCTCCCGCCGACGTCGTCGACCTGCTGGTCACGGCCTGCGATCCGGGGCTCACCGCGTTTCCCAGCGGCCGTTTCTACGGGTTCGTGGTCGGGGGCACTGAACCGGCCGCGCTGGCCGCAGACTGGCTGGTCAGTGCCTGGGACCAGAACTGTGTGATGCGCGCCGTCTCGCCCGCGTACACGGCGGCGGAAGACATCGCCGGCGCGTGGTTGCTCCATCTGCTCGGCCTGCCGAGCGACAGCGCCGTCGGCTTCACCACAGGTGCCACGATGGCGAACTTCACCTGCCTCGCCGCCGGGCGCGACGCGGTGCTGCGGCGCACCGGCTGGAACGTCGCCCGCGACGGACTCTCAGGTGGGCCAGCTGTACACGTCATCGTCGGCGAGGACCGCCACATGACCGTCGACCTGGCGCTGCGTTACCTGGGACTCGGCAGACCCGAACTGGTCAGAGCGGACGATCAAGGACGCATCGAGCCCGAGGCCCTGCGGCACACCCTGGCGGCCGGCGGGCAGAGCCCCACGATCGTGATCCTCCAGGCCGGAGACATCCACTCCGGCGCCTTCGATCCCTTCGTCGAGACGATCCGTGCCGCTCGCGAGGCAGATGCATGGGTGCACATCGACGGCGCCTTCGGACTGTGGGCAGCCGCCTCCCCGGTTTACGCACACCTGACGGCGGGCTGCGCATACGCCGACTCCTGGGCGACGGATGCCCACAAGACCCTCAACGTCCCCTACGACTGCGGCCTCGCCATCGTGCGCGACCCGTCCGCGGTCCGGGCAGCGATGGGCCTGCACGGCGACTACCTCATCCAGGACGAACACGGCGACCCCATCGACAAGGTCCCCGAGCTCTCCCGGCGCGGCAGAGCCTTCACCGTGTGGGCCGCACTCAGGTCCCTCGGCCGATCGGGGGTGGCCGACCTCGTCGAGCGGCTGTGCCGCCACGCCTCCGCCTTCGCTACCGGCATCTCCGAGATCGAGGGCGCGGCCGTCCTCAACGACGTGGTATTCACCCAGGTCTGCGCCGAGTTCGGCAACGACGAACGCACGGAACGGGTGCTCACCCGGCTGCTCGACGATGGCACTGCGTGGATCAGCGGCTCCACCTGGCACGGCCGGCGCGTCATGCGGATCTCGGTGAGCAACTGGTCGACGACCGACGACGACGTGACGCGCACACTCGACGCGATCCGGCGCGCATCCATCAGCACCTGATGCGGAAGCCGCCATCCCGAGGCGGCCGCCCGAATCGACCAGGGAGCACGAACCGATCTGGACACCGGGAACGGGTGGCGAGCGTGGCCGGGTCTGTGGCCGGGCTCGTCGGCCCGGCGATGTCGGTCAGTCAAGGCCAGGTCCGGTCGTCCTCCGGACGGCTGGACCTGGCGGGACACCGACCTTGTGGCGCCGCGCCGACCTCCGGCGGCGTGCGTCGCCGACGCCCCGCCCAGGAGACCCGGACCGTACCCCACGGGGGCGCCCGGCCGGATATCGCCGCGGACGCGGGAAGGCCAGTGCTGTGGGCGCGACAGCCCGTGGGGCGAGGCCCCGTCGCCGAGGCGGTGTCCACGAAGGCGCACGCGGGAAGAACACCCCCGGCCTGCCCCTCCCAGGCCGATGCTTCCGCCGCCACGTCCGGGCGCACCTCAACTATCTTTGCTGATGCTCCACGCCCTGATCGCTCCCTTCGCTATTCTCGTGGCGAGTGTCAGAAAGTCCTGCTTGACGGCCTCCGGGGTCTTCTCCGGCGGGAAGAACGGTTCGATCCGCGCGTCCAGGGACTCGTCGGTGGACAGCAATTCCTTGTAGCGCTCGTAGACCTTGGCGATGTCCCGCCGGACCTCCTGCGAGCCGGACTTTCCGGGCCTGGCGAGAAGCCGGTTGTCATTGGTCGCCGCGATGGAGGCCACGTCCATCAGGAAGCAGTCCAGAAGATCGGTGACGTCCTGCACCTTGGCACCTGGCACGTTGTCGCGCACTTCCTGCCAGAGCAGAGTCGCCATTTCCAGGGTGACGTTCTTGTAGACCTCGTAGCGGGGGCTCCTCGGAATGACGCCGAGCACGTGGTCTGCCTGTGCCGCACCGTCCGTGTTCATCTGCTTGGTTTCTTCAAGACCCGGAACGGGGAAGGGCAATCCCTGGAAATTCGGCTCCTCCGTTCTGACGTCCTCCCTCGCATCTGCCACGGGATGTATGCCGAATTCATGACAGAGCATACCGGCGATGTAGCCGATGTCATAGTTCTCGAAGTAGTACGAGGCAAGGAGGACGGTTACGCTGTCTCCTCCACCGGATTTCACCTCGGCCGGAGACTCCGTCGTGCGCTTCTCCAGTACGATGGCGCAGCGACGATCGCCGAGAAACTTTTTGATGGCACCGTGCGAGGACAGCAACTCAAGAATGCGTGTTGCCTTGTCGACGTACTCCGGGTACTTCACCGCCACATTGGTGAACGCGATTCCTCCGCTCGCCAGGCGCGCCCGCTGGATGGGGAGTTCGGTGCGCTGCGCCGGTTCCCTTCCGCCTTCGCCGGCGAGACCCTGACGATTCTCATGGGGCACCGGCCCGGACATGGCGCGGATCGCGTTGGCCTCGGCAGCGCGCTCGAACCGGTCTTCAGGGTCGGATACCTTCAGCCCGCTGCCGTTGTCCGTACCCGTGACCGGCCCGGTGCGTTGCTGGATGACGTGGGTGAGCTCGTGGGCCAGGGTGCGTTTGTCTCCGCCATCGGCGCCGATGACGACATGGTTGCCGGAGGTGTAGGCGCGCGCCCCCAACTCGGCGGCTGACCTCCGGGCAGCGGCGTCCGTGTGGAGGCGGACGTCGGAGAAGTCGGCGCCCAGGCGCGCCTCCATCTCCTCCTTGACCGGTGCGTCCATCGGCCGGCCGGAACTCCGCAGGACGCCGTCGACGGAGGAGCGCTGTACGGGTGACGTCTCCTGGTGGCCGCAGCCGGCGCTGTGTTGGTGCCTGACCTGCTGGATCGTACGACTCACAGCCGTGTTGCCCGCGGTGCGCTGCAGGGACAGGAGGGTCTGCAAGGACATCCCCCCGGCTGCAGAGCCAACCTGAGGCACGGCAACCCGCGCCGCCGTACGGCTTGGCGTGTCTTTCCCGGACTTCTTGCCGGAATCTCTTGCTCGCATGGGAGAGGACCTTTCGGAAGAAGATGACTGACTGCCTGCATACACAGCTGACGAGGGGTCGGGCCAGGTACGCCAGGGCAGTGTCAGGTGCCCTGGCGGCCATCGGTCCACCCGGACGGCGAGGGTTTCCGCTGCCCACTCCAGGAATGCGGCCCCCGGACGCGCCCCGCGTTCCCGCACTTTGCCGGCCGTGCGCTCCAGCAGCCGGGCTGTCTGCTCTGGCCGCAGTTCGGCGGAGATGAGGCCCGGTGCTCGGGATGGAGAGCCTGGCCGGTGCCGTCGGCCGGCACCTGGTGGACTCGTCTGCGTCGGCGAAGAGGTTCAGCACGGCAAGACTCGCTCCGAACCGGTCCGGTGCAGCGCCGTGCCGGAGTCCGAACGACACCTCAGGGCGCCGCGCTGAGGCGCGGGTTGATCATCGACCTGGTCCAGAATCGGTGCGCGGAGCGGATGGAGGGCAGCAAAGGTGAATGGGGCCTCGAACTCCGTGCCGGAGGCGTGCAGGGAACGAACCGCCCGAGGGAGGCCCGGCCGATGGCTTCGCGTGCGAGTGCTCCACCCGTCAGGCGTCGAAGCGACGGCGGGAGGCCTCGATGTGACCGAGGTACTGGTGGGTCCAGCCGCACATTCCATCGACCGTCGCTCGTAGGGCTTGCCCCGGCTCGGTGAGGGTGTACTCGACCCGCGGTGGCACGGTGGGGTGCACGCTCCGCTCGACCAGGCCGTTGCGCTCCATCATGCGCAGGTTCTGGGTGAGCATCTTGTGGCTGATGCCCTCGACCTCATTCCGCAACTCGCCGAAGCGCAGGGTGCGCTCACCCAGAACCTCAATGATCAGGAGCGCCCACTTATTGGCGACGTCCGAAAATATTTCCCGCGCCAAAGAGTCCGCGCGCGTCAGGTCTGCTTCCTTGGGCGCGCCCCTGAACTGCTTGGTCACCATAAGGTTCCCCAGTCACTAAAAAGTGCGTTCTTTCGTGTCAGCGGCCACTCTCCTACGGTTCCTGAGTAACCACAAGAGACCAAGAGCGTCTTGGTTCAGCGGCAGCGAGCCCACGGGCTCTCATGACAAGGAGGCAGGCAGCATGGCCATCACCCTGGTAAACCCCAGCGGATTGCCGGAGATCGATGCCTACCGGCAGGTGTCGATCGCGACTGGGTCGAAGCTGGTCTTCATCGCCGGGCAGGTCGCCTGGGATGCCGAGGGGGTCACGGTCGGCGAAGGTGACCTCGCCGCGCAAGTCGAGCAGTGCTACCTCAACATCGGCACCGCCCTGGCCGAGGTCGGCGGCTCCTTCGACGACGTGGCGAAACTGACCGTCTACGTCGTCGACTGGACCCCCGACAAGATGCCCCTGTTCCTGGAGGGGGTCACTCGGGCGGCCGCGAAGCTGGGGGCCACCCCGGTCCCGCCGGGCACGCTGCTGGGCGTTGCGGCACTGGACGTACCCGACCATCTGGTCGAGATCGAAGCCACCGCGATCATCGACTGAACAGGCGTTGGCCCTGGGCTTGTTCTTGACCTCGGGCCTCGAACGGTGGCCGTATGGCGGTACTGGCCTGGTTGGCCGGGTTGGCCGGGCTGGCCGGAGCATCGCGCCCCGGCCAACCAGGCCAGCCCGGCCGGTCAGAGCTCAAGCCACCGTTGCGGTCACACAACGATCGCGACGGCTTCCAGTCGACGGGACTGGCCGGTAGTTCCGGCCACCTCACCGTTGCAGCGCGAGCCCTGCCAACCCACGTCCTGCAGATGCGCGTTGTAACAAACGCTTCCGGTTGACACTGCCACCGTGATGGCTTCCAGCCGCCGGGACTGACCAGTGGTTCCGGCCACCTCACCGTTGCAGCGCGAGCCCTGCCAACCCACGTCCTGCAGATGCGCGTTGTAACAAACGCTTCCGACGTCGGAGGAGACCGCGATCACGATGGCCTCCAGTCGGCGGGACTGGCCGGTGGTTCCGGCCACCTCACCGTTGCAGCGCGTGCCTTGCCAGCCGACGTCCTGTACGTGTGCGTTGTAACAGACGGCACGGGCGGCCGTGCCCGTGGCCCGCAGGCGGGCGGCTTCCTTTTGTGCCTCCGCTTGTACCTCGGCTTGTACCTCGGCCGTGGCAGCGGCCGTACCGGACGGATCCGCTTGCTCGGCCGCCGCGGTCGGTGCGGACAACCAGGTCAAGCCGAGCAGTAAGCTCATGATCGCGGACAGTCGCACAGTCCTAGCTTCCATCACGTCTCCTCGATCGTGGTTGAAGCGCAAGATCCTGCGGTGGCGCGTGGAACGGTGACGGAGCATGCCGGAGGCAGCCGGCAAGACCACGTCATGGGTGTGATCGACGAGCGTTTCGGCGACCGCCCGAGCCAGGTGTACGGCAGCGGCTCACCGCACGGCGAGTACCCCCTCCGCATGCCCGCGGTCCATGCGCCAACCCCCTCGCAGTGCGAGCGTCACGCAGTAGAGAAGGGTCTCTTGAAGCCCTCATTCAGGCACCGCTTCACGCTCGCACCGAAACCTTTCGCACCACGAACCGCAGGGGCAAGCTGGGTCTCGGTCATATTGCGACCAAGGGTCGCCCCACCACCGGGGCGGCACGCACGGTCAGGTGACAACCCGTCGATGACGCGGCGGGCCCGTCCAGACCGGTTGACCGCGCGACTCGGCAGCGTTGGTCCCGTCCACGATCCACAGCCTTCCGCGACGTCGACGACGACGCCCCCGCTCGCACAGGCGGCCTGACGGGCAGGGTCTTGCCGCAGGGCCGGCCAACGGGCCCACTCCGGGTGATGAGTGCGGCGTTGGAGCGAGGGGGCCGATGGAGCCGCCGCAGGACAACCCAGCGAGTGTCGGCAAACGGTCGTTGGCCCCCGGCATGACCGTGTGCGCGCTGATCGCCACGGTCGCGCTGCGGCTGACCGGGTAAGGCCGCACAGCCGGCCGTCAGGAGGAACAGTCCGACGGCCGGCTGACGGCTGCCCGCGTACGCGCGGCGCCCGTCGCGATCGCAGATCGCTGATACGTCTCAGATCCCGGCTTCGCCGGCGATTCGGCAGGCCTTGTCCACGAGCGCATCGATACGTGCCACGGTGGGGGTGCCTGTGATGCTCTTGTTCTTCGGTTCTTCGATCGCCCGCCTCATCACGCCCTCGGCAATGACGGCCACCTTCCACAGTCCCAGCACATGCCAGAACTTCAGTGCCGCCGGGTCCCGGCCTGTTTCGGTCAGGTACACCTGAGCGAGCTCGGAACGGTCCGGGAAGCCTTCGAGGACGGAGGCGGCGAAATCGCCTCCGGTCTCCTCATCTCCCGGTTCCGGCCAGTACGCCAGCAGGCTGCCCATGTCCGCCAACGGATCCCCCAATGTCGACAACTCCCAGTCGAGCACCGCGGTCACCTCCCCGCCGTCGTAGGAGGTGATGACGTTGCGCAGATGGAAGTCGCCGTGTACGAGCGTCAGTTCGCGCTGCTCCGGGACAGCTGCGGCAAGGCGCCGGGTGAGGTCCTCGAGGGCGGGCAGCTCGCGGGTCCTGGACTTCTCCCACTGGCCCGACCACCGCTTGAGCTGACGCTGCGCATACGGTTTGTGGCCGGCCAGACCGGTCAGCCCGGCCGTCTCGAGATCGACCGCGTGGATCTTCGCCAGCGTCCGCGGCAACGACATCCCGATCGCCCGGCGGCGCTCGGGCGTCAACGACCGCGCGATCGGCATCGTGTCGACGACCTGGCCGTCCACGAACTCCATGAGCAGCAGCGGGACGTCCGTCACGGCGGGATCATCGGTCAGCCCGAGCACCCGCGGGGTCGGGACGGCGGTGCCCTCCAGCGCGGTCAGGATCCGCGCCTCGCGGGCCACGTCGTGCGCCGACGCCAACAGGCGACCCAGCGGTGGGCGCCGCAGCACCCATCTGCGGCCGTCCTGGTCCCGTACGAGATAGGTCAGATTCGACTGGCCGAGCCCGATCCGGTGGAAGACGGGCGGCCCGGCGAAGTCGACGCCGAGGGTCTCGAGCCAGCGGCTCACCGCCCCGGCGTCGATTCCGACGATGTCCGCGCTAGACACCGATGCCGACTCCTTGTCTGAACGGGAGCGCGTCACCGAGCAGGTGCCCGCCGTCGATCACCATGGTCTCGCCGGTGACCCAACTCGCGGCGTCCGAGACGAGGAAGGCGACCGCCGAGGCGATGTCGGCAGGCTCCCCTATGCGCCCGAGCGCCGTCGAGGCAGACACGGCCTGCTCGTGCTCCTTCCACAGGGCCTCGGCCAGCTTCGTGCGCACCACACCCGGTGCCACCGCGTTGACGCGAACCTTCGGCGAGAGTTCCAGGGCCAGTTGCTTCGTGAGATGGATCAGTGCCGCCTTCGACGCGTTGTACAACCCGATGTTCGCCTCGAAGGCCATACCGCCGACCGACGCGGTGTTGACGACCGCCCCGCCGTGCTCGCCCATCCAGGCCCGCGTGGCCAGACCGGTCCACAGGACGGGAGCCCACAGGTTCACGTCGAAGGTCTTGGCGAACCGCCCGTGGTCCTGGTCGAGGACCGGTCCGAACGCCGGGTTGGTCCCCGCGTTGTTGACGAGGATGTCCAGACTTCCGAAGCGCTCGAGTGTCAGGTCCACACAGCGCTGGGCCGCCTCTTCGTCGACCGCGTGCGCACCGACCCCCAGCGCTGCGCCGCCCACCCGGGCCGCGGCGGCGTCTGCCGCCTCCTGGGACCGGGAGGTGAGGACGACGTTTCCGCCGGCCGCGGCGATGGCCTCGGCGATCGCCAGCCCGATACCGCGCGAGGCGCCGGTGATGACGGCGGTGCGACCGGTGAGATCGAGTCCTGCCATCTCAGCTCACCGCTGCCGTGGCCGCGTCGCGGTACTGCCGCAGCTCCTGCCTGGCGATGGCCCGCTTGTGCACCTCGTCGGGACCGTCCGCCAGCCGCAACGTCCGCAGATGCGCGTACATCATCGCCAGCGGGAAGTCATCGGTCACGCCAGCTCCCCCGTGTACCTGGATCGCACGGTCGACGACCTGCAACGCGATGTTCGGGGCGGCCACCTTGATGGCCGCGATCTCGGTGCGCGCCTCCTTGTTCCCGACCGTGTCCATCAGATACGCGGCCTTGAGCGTGAGCAGGCGGATCATCTCGATGTCGATGCGCGCTTCCGCGATCCAGTCCTGGACGTTGGACCGGTCGGCGACCGGACGACCGAACGTCACCCGTGACTGGGCGCGCCGGCACATCAGCTCCAGCGCCCGCTCGGCGGCGCCGATAGCCCGCATGCAGTGGTGGATACGACCGGGCCCGAGCCGGGCCTGGCTGATCGCGAAACCCTCCCCTTCGCCCTTGAGTACGTCCTTGGCCGGCACCCGCACGTCGGTGAAATCGATCTCGGCGTGCCCCTCACGGTCCTGGTAGCCGAACACCGGCAGCCCGCGCATGACCGTGATCCCGGGGGCGTCGATCGGGACGACCATCATCGACTGCTGCCGGTGCGGGGCAGCGGTGGGGTCCGTCTTCCCCATGACGATGAGCACCTTGCAGTTGCGGTGCAGGGCATTGGACGCGAACCACTTACGGCCGTTGAGCACGTACTCGTCACCGTCGCGGTCCATCCGCAACTCGATATTGGTGGCGTCGGAGCTGGCGACACGCGGCTCGGTCATCGCGAAGGCCGAGGCCATCGTCCCGTCGAGCAGGGGCCGCAGGTACTTCTCCTTGTGCTCGTCGGTGCCGAAGAGCGTGAGCACCTCCATGTTGCCGGTGTCGGGAGCGTTGCAGTTGCACGCCTCGGAGGCGATGTGGCTGCGCCCCATGATCTCGGCCAGCGGCGCGTACTCGAGGTTCGTGAGCCCCGGACCCCATTCCTTGTGCGGGTGGAAGAGGTTCCACAGTCCGCGCTTGCGCGCCTCCGCCTTGAGTTCCTCGATGATCGGCGGGTGGAAGTTCGGGTCACCCGAGGCGCACATCTGCTCGTGGTAGACCGCCTCGGCGGGGTAGATGTGCGAATCCATGAACTCGAGCAGATCCGCCTGGTACTTCTTGGCGCGGTCCGACGTGTCAAACAGGGACATCTGAGCTCCTGACGGGTAGGGAGGGAAAACTCGGGGGGCGCTTGTCGAGGTGACTGGCCACGCCTTCGACGAAATCGGCCCCGCGGAAGGCCTGGAGCATGGCGCCTTCCGCCCGGGTCACGGAATCGGCGTAGGTGCCGTCCGCGTCGTTGCGCAGTTGCTTCTTGATGGTGGCCATGGACGCCGGGGAGCAGCGCGTCGCCAGATCGGCGGCGTACGCGACAGCGGCATCGACCACACTGCCGGTGGGGACCAGGTGGTCGAGGAGTCCGATACGCAGTGCCTCCTCGGCGTCCACCATGCGACTGGACAACAGCAAGTCCGTTGCCCGGCTGTGCCCGACGAGCCGCGGCAACAGCCAGGAGATCCCGTACTCGGCGATCAGCCCGCGCTGCGCGAATGCCGTGGTGAACCGGGCCGAGGGCGAGCCGAAGCGAATGTCGCAGTAGAGCGCCTCCACCATGCCCAGGCCCGCGGCCACCCCGTTGACCGCACCGATCAGCGGTTTGCGCAGGGTCAGCGGCACGTCACGCGGCCGGCGCCGCGCCCTGTCCGCCTCGGAGACCTCGCCGACCGCCTGCAGCCGCTGGAGATCGGCGCCGGCGCAGAATCCGCGTCCCGCGCCGGTGACCACGACGGCGCGTACGTCCGGGTCGTCCTCGGCGGCGTCGAGCCGCGCGAAGTAGCGGTTCTCGAGCTCGTCGGTCCAGGCGTTCAGCTTGGCGGGCCGGTTGAAGGTGAGCACCAGCACGGGCCCGCGGTGTTCGGCGAGGACGAGCTCGCCCGGCGCGCCGGTCATGCCTGCGCCAGCAGGGAGCTCTGGTAGCGGCGCATCCCGCGCAGCCATCGGTCGTAGTCCGAGCCCTTCTGCCGGTACATGTCCAGAACGGCTTCGTGCGGCAGGATCAGGAACCGCTCGTCCTCGATCGCGGCGAGGACGGCGTCGGCGACCTCGGCCGGCTCGAGGACGTCACCCGCGGACGTGACGGCCTGCGTGGCCGCTCGCCCCAGGGCGTCTCCGGAGTCCTTCCCCAGGGACAGCATCCTGGTGTTCACCCCCATCGGGCACAGACAGCTGACGCGGACCCCGCGATCGCCATAGGTGACACTCAGCCATTCGGCGAAGCCGACGGCCGCGTGCTTGGTGACGGCGTACGTGGCGGAGCCGATCTGGGTGAGCAGCCCGGCCGCCGAGGCGGTGCTGACGAAGTAGCCCTCGCCGCGCTCGAGCCACCGCGGCACCAGCAGCCTCGCCGCACGGATGTGGGCTCGAAGGTTCACATCGATCGAGAGGTCCCAGTCCTGCTCGCCCGCGTCGAGGCCCGGTGCCCCGCCGATGCCCGCGTTCGCGAAGTAGAGGTCGACCGGACCGAACGCGCTCTCCGCCAGGTCGATCAACTGCTGGATCTGGGCGGTGTCCGACGCGTCCGCGCCGGCGCTGACAGTGCTTCCCGGATGGTCGGCGTTGGCTCTCTCCGATACCGCCCGCGCGGTGTCCGCGTCGAGGTCTGCGACGACGACCCGAGCACCCTCGCGGGCGAGCCGGGTGACCAGCGCGCCGCCGATGCCGCCACCGCCACCGGTGACGATGGCGACTCTTTGTGCAACGTTCACAGCGAACCCTCTCCGTGGCGGGGCGTGCGGTGCCAGGGCGCGGCCCCGAGATGAAGTGACCGTGGTCTGCACCCTGTATATTTGAATCTGAAGTCAAGTTCAACTCCCTGGTGCGCCACATCACGCGGAGAAGGCCCCGAGCAGGGCCTGTCGCGAGGGTGGATCAGGCTTCGGCCGGCGGGGAATGCCAGGGCGTGTGCGGGAAGTTGCGCATTTCATGGCTCGAGGACCCGCGCCTCGCCCCCTGTCCGACGAAGCTCTCTCCGACCTGCCGGGCGGGCATCGGTTAGGCGTCCTCGCCACCACCAAGCGCAGTGGTCACCCCACCTGACCACCATGCTCCATGGCTGGAACCCTGACGCGTGCGTCGTCCGGTCTCCACCACGGCGGACTGCATCATCAAGGTCAAACACCTGAAGCATGACCCGGCCCTGCAATGCCTGGTGGCGACGTGTGGTCGTTCGCTGTCGTCGAGGGCGAGGCAGAGGTCTCGGACATCACGACTGTTGCGGGTGATGCGGTCGGGCGGGAGCTGCTCGCGGTGGTCTGGGAGGCCGCGAAGCCCGAGGGCGAAGGGGCGCTTCTGGAGCAATGGGTCCACGAGCGCCGGCTGGTCGTCCGACTGAGCGCGCACCGACTGTATGGAACGGCGCTCGACGTCACCGGCCAGCACTCCAGCCGTAGGTGTGGATCCCGGTGGGCTGCCATCGAGAAGCAGCCGAGTACGGGAAAAAGTGAGCGGAGTGAGGACTCACTCATTGACGGAGTGAGTCCTCACTCCGTATTCTCGCGGTCATGACAGCACCTCAGGAGAACCAGACCACCCGCCGCCGCGCCCCCGGCATGTCGCCGGAGCAGCGCCGCGAAATGATCATCCAGACTGCGATCCCGCTGATCGCCGAGTACGGCGCCGCGGTGACGACCGCGAAGATCGCCCGCGCCGCGGGCATCGGCGAAGGCACGATCTTCCGGGTCTTCGCCGACAAGGACGAACTGCTGCAGGCCTGCATGGCCGAGGCGCTCTCCCCCGAGCACGCGGTCCGCGAGCTCGACGCGATCGACGTATCCCAGCCGCTGCCCGACCGGCTCGCGGAGGCGGCCGAGGCGCTGCAGGCGCATATGTCCAGGATGGGCGCGATCGCCGGCTCGCTGGGGCATCGCGGCGGCAAGCACCCCGGCACGGTGCGCGGCGCGGGCCGCCACGAGTCGACGACCCGTATCCGCGCGGCCCTCGCGGAGCTGCTGGAGCCCGACAAGGCCGCCCTGCGCCGACCGCCGGAGCAGATCGCGGCCCTCTTCTTCGGACTGCTCTTCACCCAGCCGCGTACGGAGGACGAGCCCGACCTGACCCCGCAGGAGCTGGTGGAGGTCTTCCTGCACGGGGCGCTCTCGGGGGGCGCCAAGTGAGCGCGCGGAGAAGGCGCCTGGGGGTTACGGCCCTGGCCGTCCTGGCCCCCGTCCTGGTGTGGCTGGTCGCGGACCCACTGCTGGGACACCGGCTGCGGATCGCCGACGGCGAGCAGACGCTCGACATCGGCGCCGTGCCCGTGGCGGTCGTCGCACTGCTCGCGTCGCTCTCCGGCTGGGCACTGCTGGCCGCCCTGGAGCGGTTCGGGGCGCGGCGCGCCCGCGCCATCTGGACCGGGGTGGCCGGCGCCGTACTGGCCGTGTCCTTCCTGCCGTTCATCGGCGACGGCATGGACGGCGGCACCCGGGTCTCCCTCGCTCTGATGGACCTGGCGGTGGCGGCGGTGCTGATCCCGGGACTGGGCGGCAGGTCCCCCGGGGCGGGACCCGGTGCCGCCAGGGGGTGACCGCCGGCACCAAGTACGCCGCGAACAGCGCCAGATGGAGGCAGCCCTGCTAGGGCGTGTTTCGAAAGTCCCTCCCCCAGACTCCGTCCGGGTGGGGGTGCCCCCGGCCGAAGGCCGGGGGAGTGCCCCCAGGTCCGCGACGCCTGGCACGCACTCCCCCAGCTGCCGCTGGGTGGGGGTCCCCCCGGCCGAAGGCTGGGGGAGTGCCCCCACGCTGCGTTGTCGGGCTCGTCCGAGTACTCCCCTGGCCTTCGGCATGGGGGCCCCCAGTACGAGGACGACCTCCCCCAGCCTCCGGCCGGGGGTACCCCCACCGCCTTGCGATCGCACGCACCTGGGGGCACCGCCCAGCGGTAGCTGGGGGAGCCGCGACCCCCGCCCTTCGGGCGGACGGCGCAACTTTCGAAACACGCCCTAGCACAGCCACACCATGAAGATCCACAACTACGGCTGGAGTACTAGGGTGTGAAGGCTCGCGCAAGCCGGTCTTCGTCGCCGACGCCGCGGCCAGGGTCGCCGAACATGCGTAGTCGCCGGGGCTCCATCCCGGCCGGCGCCCCTGCCGGATCAGCGGTGGGCGGCGAACCGCAGGGCGTTCGCCCAGAGTCGGGTGACCGTGGACACGAGCTCCTCGAAGTCCACCGGCGTACCGTCCTCTCGCCTCTCGCCGAGCACGAAGGCGCTGTAGGCCATGAGGCTGACCATGCCCGACAGCGCACGAGAGGCCATCATCGGATCGATCTCACGGTCCGCGACACCCCTCGCCTGCAGGTCCGCGATGCCGCGGGCGTTGCGGCGGATGAACGCATCCGTGCGCCGGCTTCGGAACTCACGGAACTCCGGCTCCACTTGCGCGACTTGCTCCAGCAGTCCCATCAGCTTCGCGTTCCGTCTGTATGCCTCGAGATACGCGCGATTGCTCGCCTCGAGGACCGCATACGGATCGTCAGTGCCCTGCACCCGGCCCATGCCGGGGTGCATCATGTCCTCCTGCGCCTCCAGCAGGACGGCGGCAAGCACCTCTTCCTTGTTGGCGAAGTAGGTGTAGAAGGATCCCGCCGCGCATCGGGCCTCTTTGGCGATGTCGGCCAGACGGGTGTCGAGGTAGCCGTCCCGTTCGAACACCTTCCGCGCCGCCTTCACCAAAGCCGCGCGGGTCCGCGCTCCGCGCTTCGTCGTCGGCGGCTCGCGAAGTGGCGAGAGGGGCGCCATCGGAGGTGCCTTCTCGCTGTCCTCGGGCGCAGTGGTGTCCATCCCCGAAGTCTACTTGAATCTGACGCCAGCATCACGAATGGGCAAGGTGCGCCCGCTCGGGGTATTCCGGACCGGGTTCCCGACCCGTCCGTGGAGCAAGTGAAGCGGCCGGAGTCCAGTCGCCGGACCACATGGGGATGCAGCGCCGTGACCATCCGTACCGTGGACGGTCACCGACGCGTACCCCGAGGGCGCGCGGCCGTGGCACTGGCGGACGCCACGGGTTCCGCGACGCCGAGGAGGCGACGGCGACGCCGGCTCCCGCGAGCGGCGCGGCGCCGGTCGCACCGAGTCGCCGTACCTGCCGAGTGGGGCACTCAGTGGTGGGATACGGCTGCGGCGCAACACCGTCACATGCGCTGAAGCCGGCTCTTCGCCTCGGCGTACTCACCGGCGAGGCGCTCGACGACCGCTGCGGCAGGAAGTACCGCCCCGACCGCGCCGACGCCCTGACCGGCGCCCCAGACGTCCCGCCAGGCCTTCGCCCCTTTGATGTTCTGGTTTCCGAAGTCCATGGCGGACGGATCGGAGCCGGGCAGTGCGGCCGGATCGAGCCCGGCGGCCTCGATGCTGCCGCGGAGGTAGTTGCCGTGCACGCCGGTGAACAGGTTGGAGTACACGATGTCCGCAGCGGTGGAGTCCACGATCATCTGCTTGTACTGGTCCTCCGCGTTCGCCTCGTCGGTGGCGATGAACGCCGAACCCACGTAGGCGAGGTCCGCGCCGGCGGCCTGCGCCGCGAGGATCGAGCGGCCGTGGGCGATGGAGCCCGACAGCAGAAGGGGGCCGTCGAACCAGTCGCGAATCTCCTGGACGAGCGCGAAGGGTGATTGCGTGCCGGCGTGCCCGCCCGCGCCCGCGGCCACGGCGATCAGGCCGTCCGCGCCCTTCTCCACCGCCTTGCGCGCGAACCGGTCGCTGATGACGTCGTGCAGCACGATGCCGCCGTAGGAGTGGACCGCATCGTTGACATCGGCCCGGGCGCCGAGAGAGGTGATGACGATCGGCACCTTGAACTCCACGACGGTCGCGAGGTCCTCCTCCAGACGTGAGTTGGTCTTGTGCACGATGAGATTGACCGCGAACGGCGCGGACGGCGCCTCGGGACGGTCGGCGTCGTGCTTGGCCAACTCCTCCGTTATGCGCTGCAGCCATTCGCGCAGCGCCGACTGGGGCCGCGCGTTCAGCGCGGGGAAGGAACCCACGATGCCGGAGGCCGACTGGGCGATGACCAGCTCCGGATTGGACACGATGAACATCGGCGATGCGACCACGGGCAGGCGAAGCCGGTCCTGCAGGATGGAAGGCAGGGTCATGAGCAACAGGCGTCTTTCTTCTGCGGGGGACACATCTCGTCGGTCGACGGATGTTCAGTGGCGGCGGGCGGGTACGTCGTCGGGCGCGGGCTCGCGGGTCAGCTCCGTACGGTCGATGGAACGCTTGAGGATCTTCCCGCTCGGGCCCTTGGGCAGCGCGTCGACGAACCGGATGATGCGCGGGACCTTGTAGGCGGACAGTCGCTCTCGTGTCCAGCTCGACACCTCAGCGGCACCGAGTTCCGAACCGGGCCGGGCCGCGACGAGCGCGGCGACCTCCTCGCCGTAGTGGTCGTCGGGAACGCCGATCACGGCTGCCTCGATGATGTCCGGGTGCTCGTAGAGAACTTCCTCGACCTCACCGGGATAGACGTTGTAGCCACCGCGGATGATCAGGTCCTTGATCCGGTCGACGATGCGCAGGTCGCCCTCCGGGTCGGTTTCGCCCAGGTCGCCGGTCCGGAACCAGCCGTCGGGCGAGATTGCCGCGGCGGTGTCCGCGGGGCGGTTCCAGTAGCCCCGCATCACCGTGGGCCCCTTGATGTGGACCTCGCCGACGGTACCCGGCGGGCACTCGTTGCCGTCGATGTCACGCACCTGGACCTGCAGCCGCGGGACCGCCCGCCCGGTGTACCCGGTCTTGCCGCCGCGGTCGATGTCGTTGAAGGTACCGAACGCCGTGGTCTCGGTGAGCCCATA
Organism: Streptomyces sp. 8N706; assembly: GCF_052245415.1. Lineage (NCBI taxonomy): Bacteria > Bacillati > Actinomycetota > Actinomycetes > Kitasatosporales > Streptomycetaceae > Streptomyces > Streptomyces sp. 8N706. The sequence goes on from NZ_JBQQBW010000002.1 coordinate 139,154, forward strand.
GCCTTCGAGGATGGTGCAGCCGAACCGGGTTTCGAAGGCCCGGGCGATCTCCCCGGGCAGCGACGCGCCCCCGGAGACGGCGACGCGGAGTTGGGCGAAGTCCGCCGGATTCGCATCACCCGCCGCGTGCAGCATCGCGTTCCACATGGTCGGTACGCCGGCCATGATGGTGAGCCGGTCGCGGCGCAGCATCTCCAGCATCGACGCCGGGTCGAATCGGGCCAGCAACGACATCGAGCCGCCCACGGTCAAGGTCGCCATCATGACCGACGCCTGGCCGAACACGTGGAACAGCGGGAGTCCGGTACCGGTACGGTCGGCGCTCGATCCGCGGCTGCACTCGGCGCCGATCTCCCCGGCGGACAACAGGTTCCCGACCGTGAGCTGGGCGCCCTTCGGCCGCCCTGTCGTACCCGAGGTGTACAGGATGGCCGCGGTCTCGTCGCGGTCCCGGTCGGCGACCGGGACGGGGGCGGCATCGGTGACCGTCGCGCCCGGGGACAGCGTCCAGGAGGGCACCTTGATCGCCGAGGCCGCCTCCGCGACGGCCGGGCCGAGGGCGTGCCATACGATCGCCAACGAGCACCCGGCGTCGCCGAGGACGTACTCGGCTTCGGCCCGGGTGGACATCGTGTTGACCGGCACCACGACGCAGCCCGCGGCCTGGATCCCGAGGTAGGCCACCACGAACTCGGGCACCGACGGCGCCGCCAGCAGCACCCGGTCCCCGGGAGACAGGCCCGCGGCGGCCAAGGCGCCCGCGTACCGTACGCTCGCGTCGCGCAGTTGCCGGTAGGTCCACTGATCCGCGCTGCCGCGCAGCGCGATGTTGTCGGGAGTTGCGGCCGCGTGGCGGCGGACCGGGTCGAAAACACTGGCCATGGGCGGTGCCTTCCGGGGATGTGAACAGGTGATGCGGTGCGGATGTCACCCTCGCCCGTCAGTAGAATTGAATCCGGACTCGAATTCAAGTCTTTGGACGGCGGAAGTGGCCGGAGGTGCGCACCGCCCAGGCATCCCGCCCGTGGACGACGACGACCACCGTCGCGAACCGCGTACGGCAGCTCGACCGGAAGGATCCGGCCGGCGGCAGGACTTGAGGAGGGTGCAGGCGCCCGGCCGCCTGGCGCGCGGAGACGGTACGGGGACAGAAGGGCATGAGCACCGCACAGGGCGGGCGCCGACACTGCCGCTCGGCCCGCGTGCCGTGCCGATCCGGGGCATGACCGGCCTCCCCCGACTGGTCGGCCGGTCGATCGGTCAGGCGGTGATTTCGAAGCGTTCGGCGAGTTGGCGGCGGGTGTCGGCGGCACCGGTGTGCAGCACGCCCCCGATTCCGATCCGCGCCGCTCCGTCGAGGTTCTGCCGCAGATCGTCGATCATGACTGCCTCCTCGGGGGCGACACCCAGGCGTTCACACGCGATCGCGTAGATCCGCCGGGAGGGTTTGCGGATCCCGACCTGGGCGGAGATGACGACCGCGTCGGCCACAGCGGCGAGATCGACGCCGTCGTAGGTTCCGGTCCCGAACGAATTGGATACCAGCGCAACGGGATACCCGGCGGCGCGGAGATCACCGAGCAGGGCGAGCACATCCTGATCGATCGACATTCCCGCTTGCATCCGGGCCGTGAGCCCCTCCGCCTGCACGTCGGCGCCGTGGGCGCGGAGACGCTCGGCGAATCCTCGCTCGAAGGCTTCGGCATCGATACGGCCGGACTCGTGGTCGGCCAGAAGGGTGCGCGATGGCTGATCCCGGCTGAGGAGGTCCAGCGGCAGGCGCGGGTCGCCGCCGAGCGAGGCGCCGAAGTCGGTGAAAGCCCGCAACACACTGGAGGTGATGACCCCACCGAAGTCCACGAGGACCGCGGTTCGGGCCTTTTCCACCACGTTCGACACAGTACCCACACCCTCTCTCACGGCCGGCTTTTCACCGGCCTCATGCAACGGCAGCCATGTCCCGCCGGCCTCATCGCGCGGCCTCGCGGAAGCCCGCGGAAGAATGGGGGCGGGCGGGCCCCTTTTCGTCGACTCCGCGACCCCGACGGCCGGGTCCCGGCCTCGTGGAGAGGCAGGGACCGCGGAGGAATCGGAGGACGGGCGGGTGCCGCGACCACCGGCCGGCCCTTGCCTGCGCCGCCGGCCGGGACGCGGACCTCAAACGACCTCGAACAGCCCGGCTGCGCCCATTCCGCCGCCGACACACATCGAGATCACCACATACCGGACACCGCGGCGCTTGCCCTCGATCAGGGCGTGCCCCACCAGGCGGGCACCGGTCATTCCGTACGGATGGCCGACCGAGATTCCGCCGCCATTGACGTTGAACCGCTCCGGGTCGACGTCCAGTTGGTCACGGCAGTACAGCGCCTGGGAAGCGAATGCCTCGTTGAGTTCCCACAGACCGATGTCGTCGATGGTGAGGTCGTGCTGCTTCAGCAGCTTCGGAATGGCGAACACCGGGCCGATCCCCATCTCGTCCGGCCCGCAACCGGCAACGGCCATGCCCCGGTATACGCCCAGCGGCTCCAGGCCGCGGCGCTCGGCTTCCTTCGACTCCATCAACACCGACGCCGAAGCGCCGTCCGACAACTGCGAGGAGTTGCCCGCCGTCACGCTGGAATGCGCGGTCACCTGACCGTCCGGCAGTACCGGCGCCAACCCGGCCAGGCCCTCGAGCGTGGTCGACGCGCGGTTGCCCTCGTCCCGGGTCAGGGTCACGGCCTCGTCCCGCACCTCCCCGGACTGCTTGTCCAGGACCTTCTTGACGCTGTCGAGCGCGACGATCTCCTGGTCGAACCGTCCGGCCTCCTGCGCCGCCGCGGTGCGCTGCTGTGACAGCAGCGCGAACTCGTCCTGGCGTTCCCGGCTCACGCCGTAGCGTTCGGCGACGATCTCCGCCGTCTGCAACATCGGCATGTAGATACTCGGCTTGTGCTCGACCAGCCAGGGATCCGCCATGCGGTGGGTGTTCATGTGGTCGTTCTGCACCAGGGAGATCGACTCGACACCGCCGCCGACAGCGACCTGCATCCCGTCGCCGACGATCTGCTTGGCGGCCGTCGCGATCGCCATCAGGCCCGACGAGCACTGCCGGTCGATCGTCATACCCGACACGGTGTCCGGAAGTCCGGCACGGAGAGCGGCCTGGCGGGCGACGTTGCCACCGGAGGACCCCTGCTGGAGCGCGCAGCCGAAGATCACGTCCTCGACCTCACCTCCCTCGAGCCCGGCGCGCTGCACCGCGTGCGAGAGGGCGTGGGCGGCAAGTTCCTGCGCCTGGGTGTCGTTGAACGCGCCGCGGTACGCCTTCCCGATCGGCGTCCGTGCCGTCGAAACGATGACTGCTTCCCTCATGTCGCCTCACTGCTTCCTGTCGGTCCGGTTCGTCCGGGAGCTTCAGGGCTGGAATCCCGAGCTCCGTGAGCCGGGCTCGATGCTGGTCGGCCTTGCCGTATGCCACCTGGAGCGCTGTGAGCGGTCAGTGACCGCCTCCTCCTTCACCGATGACGTGCGCCACGGCCGCAGGGTGACGGAGCCGGCCTCCCGATCGGTTATAGTTGAATTCGGCGTCAGGTTCAACTAAGCCCCCGGATGCTCGGGGAAGTGTGGGGCCGCAGGCCGCGGCACCGAGAGCGCCGGGGCCGAGGTCCCTGATCGGGAGGTGCAGCCCATGGCGGTGCCCCGCGGGCCGGAATCAGCCACGCCTGGCGCGGCGCCCGGCCAAAACGCGGCGCGCGGCTGCGGTTGCCGAAATGCCCGTCCTCCCGGCCTTGACAATCCATGTCCACGACTGAAAGCTGACCGACCAGTCGGTATGAAGGGGCGGATCGTGACCCAACTGAGCATCTCCACTGCTGCGGGCGTGTTCGACGCGATCGTGGCGGGTCCCCCCGACGGCCGCCCGGTGCTGTTGCTGCACGGCTTCCCGCAGACGGGGCTGGTGTGGCAACGGCAGATCGCGGCGTTGGCCACGCACGGCTACCGGGTGGTGGCACCCGACCAGCGCGGGTACTCCCCCGGCGCCCGCCCCGAACGGCCCGAGGACTACCGCATCGGCGTCCTGGTCGACGATGTGGTCGCGATCACGGAGGAACTGGGCTGGGCGTCGTTCGACCTGGTCGGCCATGACTGGGGAGGCGCGGTGGCGTGGTGGACCGCCGATGCCCACCCCGGCCGCCTACGGACCCTGACGGTTGTCTCGACCCCGCACCCCGGCGCTCTGGCCACCACCCTGCGCACCGACCAGGACCAGCGCGAACGATCGCACTACATGATCGACTGGCGCGAATCGCCCGCGACCGAAGAGCGCATGCTCGCAAGCGATGCCGAGGAGCTTCGCGCCGCTTACGCCGGAAAGATCCCGCAGGACAGTGTCGAGGCCTACGTGCGGCACCTGTCCCAGCCGGGCGCTCTCACCGCGGCGCTGAACTGGTACCGGGCCGGCCGCCCCGACGGCGCGATCGGCGTCATCGACGTACCCACGCTGTACGTCTGGAGCACGGAGGACAGCGCTTTCGGCCCGGCGGCCGCGCAGGAGACCGGGCAGTGGGTCAACGGGCCGTACCGGTTCGAGACCCTCCAGGGCATCAGCCATTGGGTCCCCGAGGAGGCGCCCGAGACGCTGAGCCACCTGCTGCTCGAACATCTGCGAGCGCACGGCGAGTACGGAACCACAGCGAATACCCCCACTGTCGACTCTCAGAAGAGGTGACCCCATGAAGACAGCACGATCAGCCTGGCGCCGGCTCGAGCCCGTACACGCCATGATCTACTTCGTCCCCGAGGGAAGGCGACGGTACGCGGACCTCGGACTCAGCGGACGCGCCGGGTACTTCGCCTCCCGGAGCGCCGCCTTCGGCCGAGCATCCGCCGAGCTGGTCATCTCGACCTTCTACAACTTCAACCCCGATTTCGTACGGAAGGCGGTCGACGGGGCCTGGGACGCGGCGACGCCGCAGCAGGTACTGGACGCACGGCACGCCGCCGCGAGCGAGGCCCTGCGACGGGCCGGGATCCACGAACTCCCCGCTCTGGACGAGGTCCTGGCGCTGACCCGCAGGGCCGCCGAGGCGGCCTGCGAACACGCGCAGGGCCGCCCGCTGTTCGCCGCGCATGCCGCGCTGCCCTGGCCGGAGGAACCGGTACTGCAGTTGTGGCACGCCCAGACGCTGCTCCGGGAGTTCCGTGGAGACGGCCATGTCGCGTGTCTGCTGAGCGAGGGCGTCGGGGCCTTGGAGTCCCTGGTTCTGCACGCTGCCACCGGTGAGGTTCCCGTCGACTTCCTCAAGGGAAGCCGCGCGTGGCCCGAGGAGGAGTGGGCCGGCACCGCGGAGCGCCTGCGCACGCGAGGTCTCCTGGACGGCGACTCCCTCAGCCCGGAGGGCGTACGCCTGCGCCAGCACATCGAGGACCGCACCGACCACCTGGCCCTTCCCGCCTACGCTGCCCTGGGTGACGCGGACTGCGAACGTCTCGCCGAACTCGCGAGGCCCTTCGGCCGCGCGGTCGTCGACGCCGGCCTCCTCAAGGTCGGCTGACCGAGCCCCTCCCACCCCGTCCGCTCCGTGGTGGTCTGCTCGAACTGCGCGGCCATGGCCAACGGGAGGGCCATGGCCGCCGACATCGATCCGGCAGCGGATCAGGTCGCAGCGGTTCTCCGGACCACCGACGGCGGGCGCTCACGACGCCGGCTCCGACAGTGGCGCGACGGCGAGGTCGATGGTGGCAGACCAGCCGCGGACGCGGCGTCGGCGATCCGGCCCGGCGTCCTTCCGCGAGCCCGGCCCCCCATGGTGGAAGGGGGGCCGCCCAGGAGCCCTGGCATCCTGGCCACCGGGAGCGGCGTACCTACTGTGCGAGGAAGGCCAGCAGCGCCGCGTTGACCTCCTCCGCATGCGTCCACAGGAGGCCGTGAGGCGCTCCGTCGATCTCGACGTACCGCGCGTTCGGCAGCAGTGCGTGGAACGGACGGCCGGTGGCGTCGATGGGCAGGATGTTGTCGGCATCGCCGTGCAGGATCAGCGCGGGGACGTCGATTTTCGGGATGTCGGCGCGGAAGTCGGTGACCCAGGTCGGCACGGCTGCCCTGGAGGCGTACCAGGATGAACCCGCCGCGACGTTCCAACTGTTCCGGAGGGCCTCCGGGGACAGCCGGGTCCCCAGCGTGTCGTCGGTGTTGTAGAAGTTCTTGTAGAAGTCCGTGAAGTAGGCGTACCGGTCTGCGGTGACCGCGGCCAGGATGTCGTCGAAAACTTGCTGGGGAACGCCCGTCGGGTTGTCCTCGGTCTTGAGCAGGAACGGTTGGAGCGAGGCGAGGAACGCCGCTTTCGCGATCCGCTGCGAACCATAGGTCCCGAGGTAGCGGGCGACTTCGCCGGTACCCATCGAAAAGCCCACGAGAACGATGTCGGCGAGGTCGAGCGTGTCGAGTACGACCTTGAGGTCGGCGGCGAAGGTGTCGTAGTCGTACCCGGTGGTGGGCTGGCTGGACCGGCCGAAGCCGCGGCGGTCGTAGGTGATGACGCGGTATCCGGCTTCGAGGAGGGCCGCGCTCTGCTTTTCCCACGAATGGCCGTCGAGCGGGTAACCGTGGATGAGGACGACCGGCTGTCCCTGACCGTGGTCCTCGTAGTAGAGGTCGATGCCGGCGCTGTTCTCGGTACCGACGTGAATGTACGGCATGACTTGCTCCTGGCAGATCGAAGGAATCGTCAAAGGGCTGTGCGCTGATCGGGGATGCTGGAGAACACGGGCTGGGCCCGTGCGTGCCCGGCGCCGTGTCCTAGGCCGGGATCTCGAATCCGAGCGAGTGGAGTGCGGCTCCTGCGGCTTGCTGGTCCTGTTCGAAGGTACCGCCTGAAATACCCAGGCCGCCGATGACGCTGCCGTCCTCGATGAAGGAGTAGCCGCCGCCGACCGCCATCAGGCGGGGGTGGTGCGCGAGGGGCGCGACATTCTGATCTGACACGTAGGAGTTCGGGTGGCGACACGGTAGGACGCCGCGGTCCATGCCGTGTCGACCGCGACCTCGGCGGCCAGGAAGGTGGCGTCATCCGTGCGCTCGAGCGCTTTGAGATGACCGCCGGTGTCGGTGACGGCTACCGCGGAGCCGATCTCGTCGGCGGCCGTACGTACTGCGTCGATCAGCGCGGCGGGAAGCACGCACGTGAATCCACCGCCGGGTCGGGCCCGTCAGCATCACTCTTCTTCGATGTACCCGGTGTCAGGATCGACCTGCCTCAGGAAATCGCGGATGGATTCTTCCAGTTCAGGCACCGTCATGTGGGTGGCCCCATGAAGCGCGCAAGTGAACCCGTAGTCGGGGTTCGGGCCTGTCAGCCAGGTGAAATCGTAGGTGGCGGGACTACCGGCGCGCTCCTTCACATGGAATTGCTCTCCGTCAACGGTCAGCGTTGTCGACGTCAGTCTCGTTCGTGGATCCATGGCATCGAACATGCCAGGCCAGGCCGCGGACCACATCTCTGTGGGGGGACGGGGGCAGGCAACCGGCCGGGGGACCGGGCCGGCTCCGCAGCCCAGCAGGGCCGGCCCCGGCGTCAGGACCGGTCGGCCTCGGCCCGCAGGACGTTGTAGTCCGCGAAGGCCGACTCGACGTCAGCGCGGGTCAGGCCGTAACGGGACAGGTCGTAGACGTGGGGGCGGGTGCCCTTGGGGCGGGCGGTGACCGCAGGGAGCCGGGCGGCTTCGGCCTCGGTCCACCGGGCACCGACGGCGTCGTAGAGCTTCGGGGCGCCCGTGGCCGGGTCGGACCCGAGCCAGGAGTACGGGACGTCCACCAGCGCCCCCCGGGGAATCGCCGCACGGGCAGCGAGGCCACGCGTCACGGCGCGGCTCAGCAGTTCGAGCCAGGTGGCGCCGATGCCGTGGAGGTCCATGCGGCGGACGCTGATGGTCATGCCGTGCTCGATCAGGCTGCAGAACGACGCCATGACGGTGACCGGGTCGCGGTGGGTCCACACGATCGTGGCGTCGGGGAAGACGGTGCGCAGCGCGTCGAGATTCTCGACGTGCATGGGGGACTTCAGCATCCAGCGGCGGCGCGGGCGGCCGTACTGGAGGACCTGGAAGACCTGTTTGAGGTGGCGGTAGTCGGGGACGAAGTCCCTCTGGTAGTGCCAGGCCTGGTACTCGGGTATGCGGGCCTGGGACAGTGGCATCAGGGCGTGCGGCAGGGCGAAGGTGCACTCCTCGGGGCCCTCGGCGACGATGCGGTGGATGTCCTGGAAGCGCGGGGCGAGCAGGTTGGTTCCCTGGACCATCCGTCGCGCGGGCGCGATGGCCTTGCGCCGCTGCCCGGGCGGTACGTCCAGGTCGGGCGTGAGCAGCTCCCACAACAGGGGGCAGCGGTGCTCGTCCGAGAGGGACAGCACGCCGTGGGTGAGCGTGGTCGCGGTGCGCGGCAGCCCCACCACGAACACCGGATTCTCGATGGGCTCCCGCTCGATGGCGGGGTGCTCGGCGACCAGCCGCCGGATCCGGGCCCGGTTGGTGAGATGCCTGCGGACGTGAGTCTGCGCGGACTGCCAACCGAGCGGAGTGAGGTTCTCGTCCCCCGCCCAGTGGCGCAGCAGGAACCGGAAGTCATCGACGAAGCGCTGGTCCCCGTCCGCCTGCCCGGTCATGGCGACGAGCCGGTCGAAGACCCGGTCGGGGTTGCGACGGGAGCCGAAGCCCGGCCGGAGCAGCAGATTGGCCAGGGTGAGGGCGAGAGGGGCGGAGGACACGGGGCGGGTTCCTTTCGGAGGCGGGGCGGATGGGGATGTACCTCATCGAACTGGCTTGCTGCGCCCAAGAGCTGACAAAGGCTGCCCACCTTGCCGACCCGGCAACCTTCCCCCCGGCCGGAGGCAACCCGGGAACACAACCGTTCCCGACGGACGAGGCCCCGATGATCAGACCGAGCCCCGCTTCGGACCCGCCACCGCCACCCCGGAAGGCTCCACCCCGGCAGGCTCCTCTTCGCCGGTGTCACACGGTCTGAGTGTCCTCCTGGAGGCGGGGGAAGAGCGGCTGCGCGGCAGGCAGATTCCCTTCGACGGGTGTCACCTGTTGTGCGATCCGCGCGGCGCCATCGGGGATGAAGCACCGTAGTTCGTCGGCCAGCACGCGGCAGACACGCCCGGCCCGGGCGCGTTTGACTTCACCGCCCTCAGCACCGGCCAACTGCGGTTCCGGGCCACGGGCGATCCGGCGGAACGCGCGAGCGGGAAACTGACCCTGGGCGTCATCCGGGACGAGCTGGTCCGGATCGTGACGCAGCGGGCGGCCGAGGATTCGAACCTGCACTACCTCGACGGCCGCGACCTCTACGGTGAGGCGGACTCGGCCGAGCTTCCGCTGCCCGACCAGCTCCACCCGGATGCCGCCACCCACCGCCGTATCGGCGAACACTTCGCCAAGCTGGCCTTCACCGCCAAGGGCGCTTTCGAGGGTCCGCCGGGTGGCGTTGCCGGTGCGGGCGTGCGGCGGGACCGAAGTGCCGTCGCGCCGTCGCGGGCCGACTGACGTCCCAAAGCGTGTCAGGTGGCGCCCGGCCGCTCGCTTCCGCACGGCTGTCGCCGCCCTCCCGGGCAGCCTCACCCTGGCCGCCACTCCGCGCCGAATCGACAACTGTCCGACGACAGCCGGACCTTCCGGCTCCCGCACGCTCCTGCCGATCCCTGTGAGCACCACGCTCGGAACGGGGTTTCGCGGGAGGACCCGAGCGCGATCGGGGGGTGACGAACACCGGCGCCTCCCACAGATCGGCCGGCACCATGGCGGCCGAAGGGGTTGGTCGAGGCGGTGTCTCACCCCGGGTCGTCCCGCGCAGAGTGCGCCTGTTCTCACACGGTCGGCGTTTCCACGAGGCTGCACATCGTGGTCTGAGATGCTGACGCCGTGTCGCACACGAGAATCGCCCCGGAACCCATAACCGCCGACCCGCCCGGCTCCACAGAAAGTCCGCTGCTCACGCAGTCATGGCTCGACCTGGCCTTTCTGCATTGGGCCGTCGACCCCGCGGACGTCGCGCCGCTCCTGCCGGCCAGGGCCGTACCCGACACCCTCGACGGGGTCACCTACGTCGGCCTCGTCGCCTTCCGCATGCACCGGGTGGGCTGGTTCCGCCTCCCCGGCATTCCCTACCTCGGCACCTTTCCCGAGACCAATGTCCGCCTCTACTCGGTGGACGCCCATGGACGGCGCGGCGTGGTCTTCCGCTCGCTGGACGCCTCCCGGCTGATACCCGTGGCCATCGCGCGTACCGCCTTCCGGCTGCCGTATCTGTGGTCCCGGATGGCCATTGAGCACCACAACGACACGATCACGTACACCAGTACGCGACGGTGGCCGGGGCCGCGGGGGGCGCACTGCCGGATCACCATAGAGGTCGGTGAGAGCGTCGTGGATCCCACGGAACTCGAACACTTCCTGACCGCCCGTTGGGGCATGCACAACGCCTTCTTCGGGCGGCAGCTGTACCTCCCGAACACCCATCCGCGTTGGCCGCTGCACCGGGCCGAGCTGGTCCAGTGCGACGAGAACCTGATCGTGGCGGCAGGACTCCCGGCGCCGGCCGGAGACCCGGTGAGTGTCCTGTACTCCCCGGGCGTCCCTGTCCGTTTCGGACGGCCCAGCCGCCCGCGCGGTATCCCGACGCCGTGACCGCCACGGTCTCCGCCCGGGTGCACGGTGCCACTGCTCGTGGACCGGACACCTACGTCCATCCGGACCCAGGCCCGCCCACCTCAGGTCCGTCCGTCCCCCGGCCCCTCCGCCAGAGGCCCCTCCGCCGCGGACTCAGCCGTCGCGGGCCCGCCCGCTCCGGACGCCCCCGCCCGCAGCCCGTCCATCACGAGGTCCAGCAGTCGGGTCGCGCGCGGCTGCCAGTCGCTGTGCGGGTCGATCTGCCAGAGCCCGGCAATGGCCAGCAGGAAGTCGTCGGGGGTCAGCCCCGGGCGGATGGTGCCGGCCTCCTGGTTCGCGTTCAGCAGGAGCGTGACCGCGTGGGTCACCGGGCCGTGACCCAGCTGGGCCAGGCTGCCGCACGCGCTGGTGGTCTTGCGCAGCGCGTCGGCCAGGCCTGCCTTGGCCATGGCGTACTGGGCCAGGCGGTCCATCCACTCCCTCAGGGCCTGGTCCGGTGGGCGGGTTCGGAGCAACTGGGCGGCCGTGTCGGCGACCTGCTGCATCTCGTAGCGGTAGACCTCCAGGACGAGGGCCTCGCGGTTGGGGAAGTTGCGGTAGAACGTCCCCTGCCCGACGCCCGCCTTCTTCGCGATCGCGCTCAGGGGGGCGTCCGCGGCCCGCGTCAGCTCGGCCAGCGCGACGTCCAGGATGCGCTCGCGATTCCGTTGCGCGTCCGAGCGCAGAGCCACGTTCTTCTCTTCCCGCACTCGTCCTCCTCCCGGAATCACGGCCAAGCCCGACCTTGCCAACCGGACACCTGTCCGCTAAATTCGACGACTAACGGACAGCTGTCCGCTTAGGTCCACCATAGCGGCAGATCCGGCCAGTGTGGCCGACCGGTACCCATCGTCACTGGTTCATTCACCCGCATCCCCCTCTCCTTCCCGGACTGTCTGCCGGGATCGTCTCGTTCCACGCGCATCAGCAATGAGAGAGAAGGCTGATCATGGCCCCATCGAGGTCCAGCGCCATCACCCTGACCATCAACGGCGAGAAGTACACACTGCCCGTCGACCATCGCACCACCCTGCTCGACGCCCTGCGCGAGCACCTTGATCTGACCGGTACCAAAAAGGGCTGTGACCAGGGCCAATGCGGCGCCTGTACGGTGCTGCTCGATGGGCGCCGGGCCGTTTCCTGCCTTCAGCTCGCAGTCGCGGCCGAGGGGCGCGCGATCACCACCATCGAAGGCGTGGCCGATGGCGAGCGGCTGCATCCGGTGCAGCAGGCCTTTCTCGACCTCGACGGCTATCAGTGCGGGTACTGCACACCGGGGCAGATCTGTTCGGCCCTGGCGGTGATCGAGGAACACGCGGCGGGCTGGCCGAGCGCCGTGACCGGCGATGTCCGGCCCGAAGCGGGAGTGCCTGCGCTCACCGCCGAGGAGATCCGCGAGCGGATGAGCGGCAACCTGTGCCGCTGTGGCGCCTATGTGTCGATCGTGCAGGCGGTCGCACAAGCGGCAGAGGCGGCCGAGGCCAAGGAGGCGGTGGCGTGAGGGAATTCGGCTACGAACGCGCCTTCGACGTCTCCGGCGCGGTCGCCCTGCTCGGCGCCGACCCCGACGCCCGCTTCCTCGGTGGCGGCACCAACCTCGTCGACCTGATGAAGGCCGGCGTGGAAAGGCCCGCGCTTCTGGTCGACGTACGTGAACTTCCCCTCGACGGGATCGAGTTCACTCCCGACGGTGGGCTGCGCATCGGCGCGACCGTCACCAACAGCGATCTCGCGGCCCATCCCGACGTACGGCGTCATTACCCGGCGTTGGCGCAGGCCGTACTGGCCGGCGCCTCGGGACAGCTGCGCAACATGGCCACGGTCGGCGGGAATCTGCTCCAGCGGACTCGCTGCGGCTACTTCACCGACCTCAGCAAACCGTGCAACAAGCGCGCCCCCGGCAGTGGTTGCCCCGCCCTCCCGGGCGAGCACCGCAACCATGCGATCCTCGGCGCCTCCGAGCACTGCGTCGCCACCCATCCCTCGGACATGGCGGTCGCGCTCGCCGCCTTCGACGCCGTCATTTCGTATGAAACGGCGGACGGGCCGGGCGAGTTGCCGTTTCCCGAGTTCTATCTGCCCGTGGGCGACACCCCGCACATCGAGACCGCCCTTCCGCCCGGCGCCCTGATCACCGGCGTCACGCTGCCGCCGGCCCCGGTGGCCGCCCGCTCGCGGTACCGGAAGGTGCGCGAGCGCGCCTCGTACGCGTTCGCGATCGGCTCGATCGCCGCCGCGCTCGACGTCCAGGACGATGTCGTACGCGAAGCGCGCCTCGCGTTCGGGGCGGTCGCGTCCCGGCCGTGGCGGGCGCGGGCGGCCGAGCAGGTGCTGATCGGCGGCCCGGCGAGCGCGGAGGCGTTCGCCGCCGCCGCGGATGCCGAACTGGCGGCCGCCGAGGCACTTCCCGAGAACGGATACAAAGTGACGTTGATGCGCAACCTCGTCGTGGCCGTGCTGACCGAACTCACCGAGGAGGCGACCCGATGACGACGCCACCCACGACGAGCGGAATCGCCACTGTGCCGGGAGCCGTCGGCTCCGCCCGCACCCGCATAGAGGGCCGCGACAAGGTCACCGGGGCAGCCCGGTACGCCGGAGAGATCCCCTTCGCCGAACTCGCCCACGGCTGGCTCGTGGTGTCGACCGTGGCCCGTGGCCGTATCCGCTCCGTGGAGGACGCACCCGTCCTGGCCATGCCCGGCGTCCTCACCGTGCTGCACCACGGCAACGCGCCGCGCATCGACACCGACTACGTGGGCATGCTGGGGCGGCCGAACCCGGTCGTCGGGCTCTTCCAGCACGACCGTGTGCCCTTCGTGGGCTGGCCGGTGGCGTTGGTCGTGGCCGAGACGTCCGAGCAGGCGAGGGAGGCCGCCGCGGCACTGGTGGTGCGATACGACGAGGAGCCGCACGACGTCGCCTTCTTCGCCGGACGTCCCGGTGCGTACACGCCGGAGGACAGCCCGATGGTCCAGGCCGAGACGGAGAAGGGGGACGTAGAGGCCCAACTCGGCGCCTCCGCCGTCGTCGTGGACGAGGAGTACACCACCCCGGAGGAGCACCACAACCCGATGGAGCCGCATGCGGCGACGGCTCGCTGGGACGGCGGCCGGCTCGACGTGCTCGACTCCAACCAGGGCAGCACCTGGGTGGCGAGCGAACTCGCGCAGCTCTTCTCCCTCGACCCGGCCTCCGTACGGGTGCGGTCCGAACACGTCGGCGGCGCCTTCGGAGCGAAGGGTCTGAACCCGCACCAAGTGGCCGCGGTGATGGCCACGACCGTCCTCCACCGCCCGGTCCGCGTCGTACTCACCCGCGGACAGATGTTCTCCCTCATCGGTTTCCGCAGCCCCACGGCGCAGCGGCTCAGGCTCGGCGCCGACGCCGACGGCCGGCTGCGCGCGTTCGACCATCAGGCGCTGAGTCTTACGTCGACCGTGCATGAATTCATCGAGTCGAGCGCCATGCCGGGGCGCGTCATGTACGACGCCGAGGCGCATCATACCGGTCACCGGCTCGTACGGCTCGACGTGCCGACTCCGACCTGGATGCGCGCACCGGGCGAGGCACCGGGATCCTTCGCCGTCGAATCGGCCCTCGACGAACTGGCCGAGAAGTGTGGCATGGACCCCATCGCGCTGCGCGCACGCAACGAACCGGAGACGGGTCCCGTGTCCGGGCTGCCGTTCAGCAGTCGCAAGGTGCTCGCCTGCTTCGAGGAGGGTGCCCGCAGGTTCGGCTGGGCGGACCGGGACCCGCGTCCCGGCCTGCGCCGTGAGGGGCGCTGGCTGCTCGGGACCGGAACGGCGGCGGCCACCTTCCCCTCGGGAGTCGGCCCGTCCACGGCGGCCGTGACCGCGGAGCCGGACGGAATCTTCACCGTGCGGATCAACGCGGCGGACATCGGGACCGGGGCACGGACCGCGATGGCCCTGGTCGCCGCGGACGCGCTGGAGGTGGATCCGGACCGCATCCGTGTGCGTATCGCGGACAGCGATCTCGGCCCGGCGATGTTCGCCGGCGGCTCGATGGGCACGCGTTCCTGGGCGTGGGCGGTGAGGGTCGCGGCGGCCGAACTGCGGGAGCGGCTGGCCCTGGGAGGCGGCATTCCGCCGGAGGGGATCACCGCCCGGTCGAATACCGCGGAGGCCATCGGCGCCCTCGCAAAGAAGGAACGGCACTCCTTCGGAGCACAGTTCGCCGAGGTCGCGGTGGATGTCACCACCGGTGAGGTGCGCGTGCGACGGCTGCTCGGCATCTACGCCGCGGGCACCATCGTCAACCCGCTCACCGCCCGCAGCCAGTTCATCGGCGGAATGACGTGGGGGCTGTCCATGGCCCTCCATGAGGAGGCGGTCCGGGACCAGGCCTCCGGCGGCCATGTCGGCGCCGACCTCGCCGGCTATCACGTCGCCGCGCACGCCGACGTGCCGCTCATCGAGGCGGACTGGGTGGACGACCCCGACCCGGACGACCCGGTCGGGATCAAGGGCATCGGCGAGATCGGCATCGTGGGCGTCGCCGCCGCGATCGCCAACGCGGTGTGGCACGCTACCGGCGTGCGCCACCGGGATCTGCCGATCCGTCCGGACCGCGTCCTGCGGGCGGCGGACGAAACCCGGCGCCGGGGAGCGGAGGGAGCCCGGAGTGCTTGACCTTGCCCAGGAGTTGAACCGCTGGTTCGAGGAGGGCCGGGACTTCGCCGTCGCCACCGTCGTCGCCGTTGACGGCAGTGCGCCGCGCGGTCCCGGCGCCGCCCTGGCCGTCGACAGCCACGGCACCGCCATCGGTTCCGTCTCCGGCGGTTGCGTGGAAGGGGCGGTGTACGACCTGTGCGTCCAGGCGCTCCAGGACGGCCGGACGGTGCGCGAACGGTTCGGATACAGCGACGAGGACGCCTTCGCGGTGGGACTCACCTGCGGCGGCGTCCTCGACGTCCTGGTCACGCCGGTGCGCGCGGACGCACCGGTGTTCCGGTCCGGGGTGTCGGCCGCGGACCGGGGAGATGCGGCGGCACTCGCCCGGGTGGCCCGGGGCCCGGGCGAACTGCTCGGCAGGGCGCTGCTCGTGCACCCCGACGGATCGTACGAGGGCAGCCTCGACGGGCCTCCGGAACTGGACCGGACAGCGGCGGCGGAGGCCCGCGCCATGCTGGACACCGGCCGCACCGGCACCGTCCGGATCGCGGAGGACGGGTCGCGCTGCCCGGGCGGCGTGACGCTGTTCGTGGAGTCGAGGGTGCCGCCGCCCCGGATGATCGTCTTCGGCGCCGTGGACTTCGCGACGGCGCTCGTACGGGCGGGCAAGTTCCTCGGCTTTCACGTGACCGTGTGCGACGCCCGGCCGGTCTTCGCCACCCGGGTCCGCTTCCCCGAGGCCGACGACCTCGTCGTCGACTGGCCGCACCGCTACCTCCGGCGCACCGCGACCGACGAACGAACCGTCCTGTGCGTACTCACCCATGACGCCAAGTTCGACGTTCCTCTGCTGGAGACGGCCCTGCGGCTGCCGGTCGCGTTCGTCGGCGCGATGGGCTCGCGCCGCACCCACGAGGACCGGAACCGGCGCCTGCGGGAAGTCGGCGTCACCGATAGCGAGTTGGCCCGCCTGCGCTCCCCGATCGGCCTCGACCTCGGCGCCCGCACCCCTGAGGAGACCGCCCTGTCCATCGCGGCGGAGATCGTCGCGGCGCGCCGGGGCGGGACGGGGTTTCCGCTGACCGGTTCGGAGACGCCCATTCACCATGACACGGACGGGAGGGAGGAGGGCGAGGCACGCTCCCGAACGGCGGCGTGACCGGCTCGGCTGCGAGGCCGTGACAGGTCGCGATGTGCCACGGGCCGGGCAGCCCGGGGCAGTCGGCCGCCGACCGCACTCGGTCAGCGGCCGCTGATCAGTCGCACCCTCCCGGCCGCAGAGGGTGCCGACAGAACGGTGGGAGACGGCCGGGCACGCGGCAGGCGAGCAGTACGAAAGCGACGCCGGACGCGCGTTCATGAGCGGCCAGACCGACCTGCGCCCCGTCCTGCTGCTGCCGGCTGGCGGTGGCGCACCGTCCATGGGGTCGGGTAGGAAGGCGCCGGGGGCGGTGCCGAGCCGCCATGGCTCCCCCGGCCCCGGGTATCAGCCCGGGTCGGCACCCGCAGCGGCTTGCCCGTCGCCCGGCCCTTGATCAGTCCTCGGCAGCCAATCTTCCCTGTAGCGGGCGAGAGCCCAGGACTTTGGCGGTGAAGCTCGCCAATTGGGCCCGCAGTTCTTCGCGGGGCACGTCCTTCTGGCCGACCAGGTGTTCGACGAGGTCGGCTCGGGTGGCAGCGAGCAGTGCATGGGCGGTGAAGTCGCTGTCGGCGAGATCGGGAATCTGCTCCAGTACGACGTGGAGCAGGGTGTGCCATCGCTCGTAGTGCTCTGCCTGGTAGGGGCTGTCGCTCCCGGTTCCCTCCAGGGCCAGCGCAAGGTGGCGGTTGTCGAGCTTGAAGCACAGGACGGCGTCGAGCAGGGCGGGTACGCGCTGAAGCGGCGGAGTGGCGGGCCCCAGCGGTGGCGGGCCCTCCTCGACGGCGTTCCTGACCGGTTCGAGTCGTGTTTCATACAGCGCGCGGATCAGCCCGGTGCGGTCGCCGAAGGCACGGAAAAGCGTTCCCTTGCCGACGCCGGCCGCTGCCGCGATGTCGGCCATGGTGACGTCCTCGGGGCTCTCACAGTGGGCGAAGAGCCTGTCGGCGGCCGCAAGCACGGCGGCCCGGTTACGGGCTGCGTCCTTGCGCGGTTTGCGCTCGGTCATGCGAGTCTCCCCATTTGCAATACGGACCCGTGGTCCGTATTTTTAATCTAAACGGACCTCGGGTCCGAATCGTACGGGACGGAGAAACTCATGCCCGCAAACACCTCACCGGCAGATCTGTACCACCACAGCCTGCAACTGCTGCTGGACAAGGACATCCCCGCCTGGGTCGGCCTGTGGGCCGAGGACGGCATCCTGGAGTTCCCCTTCGCCCCCCAGGGGTGGCCCGAGCGGCTGGAAGGCAAGGAGGCCATCGCCGCCTACATGCGCCACTACCCCGACCACATCGACCTGTATGACTTCCCCGACGTGCGGATCCACCGGACCACCGAGCCCGAGACCATCGTGGTCGAGATGCGCGGCGTGGGCCGCATGGTGGAGACCGACGGCCCCTTCGACATGTCCTACATCGCCGTCGTGGCCGTTCAGGACGGGCGTTTCACCTCCTACCGCGACTACTGGAACCCCCTCGCCGTCCAGGAACCCGGCGCCGACTTCACGGGGAGCACCCGATGACCGCCACCGGCACGACGCTGGTCATCGGCGCCACCGGCACCACCGGCAGCCGTACCGCTGCGCAGCTGATCGCTGCCGGCCACCGCGTCAAGGCCGCCAGCCGTCGCGCCGCCCCCGTCCCGGACGCGGAACCGGTCCGCTTCGACTGGTACGACCCCTCCACCTTCGGCGACGCCCTCGTCGCGGTCGACCGCCTCTACCTCGTTCCACCCCTGGGCGACTCGGACCCGGTCGCGGTCATGCTGCCCTTTCTCCAACAGGCCCGCGCCGTCGGCGTACACCGCGCGGTGCTGCTCAGCTCCTCGGCCATCCCCGAGGGAGGCCCAGCGGTGGGTGCGGTGCACCGGGTCCTGCCCGGCCTGTTCGACCAGTGGGCGGTGCTGCGGCCCTCCTGGTTCATGCAGAACTTCACCGGCACGCACGCCCATGCCCTCAGCATCCGTGAAGACGGCATCATCCTGACCGCGGCCGGGAGCGGCCGTGTCGGCTTTGTCGACGCCGACGACATCGCCGCCGTCGCCGTGCGTGCCCTGACCGACGGCCGTGCACCCAATACCGATCTGGTTCTGACGGGACCGGAGGCGCTCAGCTACGACGATATCGCCGCGACCATCACGGAGGTCACCGGCCGGCCAGTGGTCCACCGCCCCCTGACCTATGAACAGCTACGTGACCGCCTCACAGCACTGATGCCGCTGGAGTTCGCCGCGATGCTGGCCGGCATGGACCGTGCCATAGCCGAGGGAGCCGAGGACCGCACCACCGACGCCGTCCAGCGGCTCACCGGCCGCCCGCCGCACAGCTTCCGCGTAGTCGCCGAACGGGAGATGGCACGCAGCAGATGACATTCGACGGCACCACGTTCGGGTGTGAGGCCCTTCAACCTGGGACTCGTACCTGCGGAGCAGCGCAGGTGCCCGGCTCCTGAAACACCGAGCTCCGGACGGGCGCCGGGAAGAGCGATCCGCTCACCGCCGGGAACGTCAACGGCACCGGATCCGGTCCGGTACTCACCGCGCGGAACGACTGACGTGCCGGGCCGCTCCTGCGGCCCGGCTCATTCCTCCCCGCCATCGTCATCGTCGTCCAGCTCGACCGCGTCCGTCCCGCGCGAGGGGCCGCAGCTGCTCAGCCGTTCTCACCGGCGACAACGCGCACACTGGCGTGCGCCCGGCGCAGTTTCTTCAGCGGCTGGTACTCGGGGGAGTCCCAGAAATCGCGGACAGCGGCCTTGTCGGGAAACTCGTGGATGACCAGCGTGGCGGGAGTCCAGTCGCCTTCGAGGACCAGCGGCGTGTCGTCAAGGACGACATTGCGGGCGCCGGCCCTCTCGATGAGCGGGGTGACGGCGTCGACGTACTGCTGGAACCCCTCGGGGTCGGTGACGTCGAGGTCGATGACGACGTAGGCACTCATGCCGTGTCCTTTCGCTTGGTTGGTTCCTGATCGATACCGACCGTATGCCGCGGTACTTGGGCGCCCCTATGCGTAGAACTCCTCAGAACATGCGCGATCGTCCTGCAACTCGTCCGTCCGCTAGGTTGCTTCACATGGATGTCTTCAGCGATGTCGTCGCCACCATGAAGGCCGGCCGCCCGAAGCTGTCCCGCTCCCAGCGCTCGGGCCGGTGGGGCAGCCGGTTCGGGCCATACCCCGGGGCAGGCTTCCATGTGGTGCTGGCAGGAGGATGCTGGCTCATCACTTCCTCCGACGCTCCGGTCCGGCTCGCCACGGGCGATGTCGTCTTCCTTCCGCACGGAGCGATGCACGGCATGAGCGACAGCCCTGACCGCCCTCTGGAGAACCTGCCCCTCGATCGGACGACGGGTCAGTTGTCCGATGTGGTGGGCCACAGCGCGAGCGGTGATGCACACGCCTCCGTTCCAGCGGCCGACACACTCCTGCTGTGCGGCGCGTACCGACTGGAGCGCGGACAGGCACACCCCTTCCTGCGCGCGCTGCCCGAAGTGATCCACCTTCCTGCCAGGCTGGGCAGGAACCCCGCCCTTCGCTCCGCCGTCGACCTGCTCAGCGCCGACGTCACCGAGGGCCGCCCGGGCACGGATGCGGCGCTGCCGGCCCTGCTGGAACTGCTCTTGATCTATCTCCTGCGCGCCTGGCTGGACGACCAGGCCCTCCACCGACCGGACGCCGGCTGGTGTGCAGCGCTCAGCGACCCGGCCGTCGCCGCCGCGCTGAACCACATGCATCGCGATCCGGCGCGCTCCTGGACGGTCCGCGAACTGGCCGGGGAAGTCGGGCTCTCCCGGACGGTGTTCGCCGCACGCTTCACCTCTTATGTCGGCCAGTCACCCATGGCCTACCTCACGTGGTGGCGCCTGAGCACCGCAGCGCGTCTCCTGCGGGACAACGACGCGCCGCTCATCTCCATCGCCCGTCAGGTGGGGTACGGCTCCGAGTTCGCCTTCGCCCATGCTTTCAAGCGTCAATTCGGAAGGCCACCGGGCAGGTTCCGCAAGGACCATGCCGCCCTTGCGGCGACTGACGAGACCGGCACCGAGCCAACTCCGCTTCCATAGACTCCCCGCCTGATCGATGTCACGAGCCGTCGCCCCGCCGGTGACACTCGTGCTCGGGAGTCCGACCAGCGCGGTCCACCAGGTGCCCGTAGGGCCGCGTTCATCAGACGCCTGGGGTGGCCGTTGAACTCGACCGGCCAGAACATCTTCGCCAGGTCCGTGGTCGGACTGAGCCGCGGCAAAAATCAACGCGCGTATGCCTGTGACGTCCGTGCAGAGTTCCTCCTCGCGCACTGGTGCTGTCGTGGGCCGCCGGACACCGAGCTACGGCACCTCGGGCCGTCTTCCGGAGAACGGATGTCGGGGAGAAGTGCGTCCGGGCCGCCGCGCGGCATGAGCCGGCCACCCCCTTCGGGCTCGGGCCGGGCAGGGTGTCCGGACAGCCCGTCCGTGTCGCTGTCCGTGCCGGTCGAGGGCCCGCACCGTACGTCCCGGGGGCGCATGGCCGCCACCGTGCCGTCCTCGGCGTTGCGCGGAACCAGCCGATCACGGGCGAGGCCGGCGTCCCGGCCCGATGGCTGTCCCCGGCTCGGCGCTCGGGCGAGGGAAGGGGGCGGCCGAGCGCCACCGCGTGGGGGTGGTCATTCGCCACGCCAAATGTTGTCGAAAGCCGCCCCCTCGATGGCTCGCCGCTGCCGTACGGCGGCCAGTTCCGTCAACGCGTCATTGACGGTGGCCAGCACGGTCGCCACCGCGTCGTCGACCGCGCCCGGCGAGTCTCCAGTCCGCGTGTCGCGGATCCCGGCGGCCGCCGCAAGGGCGGCGAGGATGGGCTCATCCGATGTCCAGCGGTCTGCCGCCTGGCGGCGAGCGGGCGAGTCGGCCAGCACCGGCTCACCGGTCCGGAAGGGCAGCCAGTGGCGGCGGTGCCGAGTGAGCTGCCCTTCCGCCTCAAGGGCGGCCTGATAGGCCGTGGTCAGCCCGCGGCCTCTGCGCCACAGCCAGTCGCCGACCGACTCGTACGGCGTATCTCGGACAAGCGACGACGCGGATTGTTCCAACAGGCGATCGGCCAATGCCGGCGGGTCACCCGGCACGAGGTGATCGCCGTCCAGTCGGACGGCCTGCGCACTCAGGAGATCGATCAGTTCGGCTGCCGCGAGCGCGAGCGACAGGTCGCCCTGCTCAAGAGGACGACTGGACTCCACGTCCATGGCAACGATCAACAGGTCCCGCGGTGTGGTCATGGCTGGCTCCACGTCAGAAGAATCAGCGCCTTGCGCACCGCCGGCCCTTTCCCGGGCTCGGACTTCGCGGGACGCGGCCAGGCCACCGTAGAAGATTTTACTGACCAGCCCGAATCCGATGCACCCTTCCAGATGGGCGGCATGTGATCACGCTACGACCGGACGGGCCGATCCGCAGGCCGGGCAGGACACGCTCGGGCCACCGCCGACCTGAGCCCACCAGGGGCGCGCCGACGGCAGGAGCGCGCGGACCACCGCACCAGCATATGCGCCCCGCGGGGGACGGGTATGCCTTCAGATGACCTTTGTCACGCAGCGCAGCAGAACGCTTACGCGTGCGGGGTCCGCAGGGCCGGCCCTTCACCAGCAACGTGAGCGGCAAGCTGTGCATGCTCGCGCCGCGCCGGGCCCCGGCGAAGAACCTCGCTCCCACCCTGCCGGTGCGGCAGCCCAGCGAAGCGGTCCGCGACGTTCACCGACACCGGCTCATATCGGCTCAGCGTCACCTGGGACGGCGTCGCATGACTTCCCCGTCAAGTTCTCGTGACCGACGTCGGGTGGCCTCGTCCGGAGAGACGATGAGAGGATGCGAAGTCGAACACGCCCGCAACGATGGCAGCAACTCCTGCGCAGCGGTGGGGCGTCGACGGCGACCGGTGTCGAGCCGGTCTCCGTAAAGGGGAGGGGATTTCGTTGCGTATGCGGCTGGTAGGGGGTGCCGCCGTGGCGGTCGTCGGTGCCATCGCGGCGCGGGCGGCGGCTGCCAGGATCGAGCGTCACCCCGATCCCGTTCCCTATGCGCGGCTCCGCCGTGAGCCCGAGGGCGAGGAGCTGTTCGTGTCCCGCCCCGACGGGACGGTTCTGCGCGCCGTCGTCGCGGGTGAGGGACCACCGGTGGTGCTTGCGCACGGCTACGGCGCCTCGCTCCTGGAGTGGAATCTGGTGCAGGGCGCCTTGGTGGCGGCCGGCCATCGTGTCATCGCCTTCGACCAGCGCGGTCATGGGCGTTCGACGCTCGGCTCGGACGGCACCGGCTCCGGCCCCATGGCTCAGGACTACCTGGCGGTGTTGGAGCACTTCGACGTACGGGGCGGGGTTCTGGTCGGGCATTCCATGGGTGGGTTTCTCGCCATCCGTGCACTGCTCGACCACCCCGACGTCGCCGCGCGCCTGCGCGGTCTGGTGCTGTTCGCGACCTGGGCGGGCCGGATCTACGACGGAGCGCCGCACAACCGGCTGCAGATCCCCCTGCTGAAGACCGGAATACTCCAGCAGTTGGCACGCACCCGCACCGGCGGAATTCTCATGGGATCCGTCCAGTGCGGCAAACGCCCGTCACCAGCGATGATCGCGGTCTTCCTCGACGTGTTCCTCCGTCAGGCCCACAGGCCCCTGCTGCCGGTCCTGCGGAGTTTCGCCCGCGAGGACCGCTACCCGCGGTTGAAGGAGATCACGGTTCCCACCGTTGTCATGGTCGGATCGGCGGACAGGACCACCCCGCGCAGTCACGCCCGGCGCCTGGCCGCGGGGATATCAGGTGCGCGGCTGATCACCGTGCCGGACGCCGGGCACATGCTCAACTGGGAAAGCCCCGACACCCTCGTAGAGGCCGTCATCTCCTTGCACAAGTCCGATTGAGGTGTAACGGCTTGTCCGCCGTCGGCCCGGCGTCGCGATCGTAGACCTTGCGCCGCAGAGTTTCGTGGGGCGCTCGGGTCAACTCCGGTACGGCACCGAGGGAACCGTTCGTTGACCGAGGAGTTCGGCGCCGAAGGCATGGCCGGCACGGCACGGCCCGGGCGAGCAACGGGGCACCGAACCCGGGCAGTTCCCCCTGAGGGAGTCGTACGGACACACGCTCGGCCCGTTCGTCGAACCGGACGACACGCTGACCGGCGCCGCACCGGCCATGGCCGAGCTCGCCTCCCGGCCGTTCATCGCTGGTTCCACATGGCTGAGCCGGAGCGGAACGGCTTGATTGATGATGGCCGATAGCAGGGTGTGTTCCGACCGCCGATGCGGCTTAGGTTGAGGGGTTGGACAGCCAGGTCGGTCGGAGGGGGACGGGTGTACGACTACATCATCGTGGGTGCCGGGTCGGCGGGGTGCGTGCTGGCGGCCCGACTCACCGAGGACGCGGACACACGCGTCCTGCTCATCGAGGCCGGGCCGGTGGACGATGCCCAGGAAATCCACGTTCCGGCCGCGTTCAGCAAGCTCTTCCAGACGAAGTACGACTGGAGTTACCTCACCGACTGCGAACCGGGGCTGGACGGCCGCCGCCGCTACCTGCCCCGGGGCCGGATGCTCGGCGGCTCGTCGTCGATGAACGCGATGATCTACATACGCGGCAACCGACGCGACTACGACGCCTGGGCGGCGGCCGGCGCCGACGGGTGGAGCTGGCAGGATGTCCTGCCCTACTTCCTGCGCGCCGAGGACTTCTCGGGCACCCCGTCACCGTGGCACTCCACCGGCGGACCTCTCACGGTCAGCGAGGGCCGTTCCCGGCATGCGTTGGCGGCCGCCTATGTGGCGGCCGCCCAGGAGGCCGGCCACCCCTACACCACCGACTTCAACGGTCCGGAACAGGACGGCGTCGGCTACTACCACCTCACTCAGCGCGACGGTCTGCGCTGCAGCACGGCTGTCGCCTATCTGCGGCCGGCGCTGTCCCGGCCGAACCTCGAGGTGCTCACCGGCACCCAATGCACCCGCGTCCTGCTCGACGGCGACCGCGCGACGGGCGTCGAGGTCGACCGGAACGGCGAAACGCTGCAACTGCGCGCAGAACGGGAAGTGGTGCTGTCGGCCGGTGCGTACAACTCCCCGCACCTCCTCATGCTCTCGGGCATCGGAACAGCCGGTGAACTGGCGGCCCACGGCGTCACACCCCGTGTCGACCTCCCGGTGGGAGAGAACCTGCAGGACCATCCGCACGTCGGCCTGTGCTATCTGACCGACACCGAGTCGCTGATGACCGCCGAAACCCCGGACAACGTGCGCCTGCTTCAGACAGAGGGTTGCGGCCCGCTCAGCTCGAACGTCGGCGAGGCCGGCGGATTTCACCGCACCCGTGAGGACCTGGACGCCCCCGACATCCAGGTGCACGCCGCCCCGGTGATGTTCCACGAGGAGGGCATCAGCCCCGTCACCGACCATGCCTTCATGTTCGGCGCGGTCCTGCTCGCCCCCACCAGCCGGGGCAAGGTCTCCCTGCGGTCGGCCGTGCCCAGCGCCAAACCGCATATCCTGCACAACTACCTGACCACCGCGGACGATCGGGCCACGATGACCCGGGCGCTCAGGATGCTGCTCGACATCGCCGACCAGCCCAGCCTGCGCAAGCACCGCCGAGCCGATTTCCGCGTCCCCCGCTCCACGGACGACACCGGCCTGCTCGACTTCGCCCGGCGCGAGTTGCAGACGCTCTACCATCCGGCGGGCACCTGCTCCATCGGCCCCGTCGTGGACTCCCGGCTCAGGGTGCACGGCGTGAACGGCCTGCGGGTGGTGGACGCCTCGGTGATGCCCACCGTGGTGCGAGGCAACACCAACGCCCCCACCATCATGATCGCGGAAAAGGCCGCGGACATGATCCGCGGCCTCCCGGCACCGGCCTGACGCTGCGCCGCGGCCTGCCCCTCCAGCTCGACCGCATTGCCCTGCCCGTCGAGCGGCCCCGGCAGGTGGACCTGTCCCCGAACGACGCTGAGCAGGAGCGGTGCCGTGGAGTCGGTTCGGGGGACGCGCGGCGGGCGGTGTTTTCGGGACATGAGCACCTCAGCGCAGGGGCATCAGCCGCGTCAGGGCCGTGTCCACCAGCGCGGTGGCATAGTCGGCCTCCAGCAGGCCGGGGCGGAAGAGGATGCGGTACATCATCGGCGCCACGACGTGGTCCATGACCACGTCGAGGGCGGGTACCGGCTCGTCGCGTTCGCCGGCGCGGGCGAGGATGACGCCGACCTGTTCGGCGGCATAGGCGGAGCACTGCCCGGAATTGCTGCCGTCCGGGTCACCGGCGAGCGCGTCGCGAATGTAGGCACGGCCCGCCGCCGAGGACATCTCCTCCAGGAACTGGACGGCCCAGGCCTCCAGGTCGGCGCGCAGACTTCCCAGGTCGGCGGGGGCCGTTTCCGGGCGGAGCCGCTCCACCGCCACATCGGACAGGAGTTCCTGCATGTCGCCCCACCTGCGGTAGATCGTCGAGGGGGTGACTCCGGCCCTTTTGGCGACGAGCGGAACCGTCAGCGCTCCCCGGCCGAGTTCGCCCTCGAGTTCGCGGACGGCCTGGTGCACCGACTGCTGGACGCGGGCGCTTCGCCCTCCTGGACGGGGCCTGGGCTGTGAGCTCATGCCGAATACCTTAACGCTAAACATTTGCTTCAAGGCGATGAGGCTGCCCCGCCCGCCTGGTGACGGCGGGGCTCCGGTTCTCAGGGCCGCGTGGCCCCGCGGGCCGAAAGGGAGCGTCAGCTTTGGAGGTGGGTGGCGAGGGGAGCGGGGCCGCGGACCTCTTCGTAGGCGTCGGCGACGCGCAGCACGGTGGCTTCGCCGAGGGGGCGGCCGATCAGCTGCATGCCGATCGGCAGGCCTGCGGTATCGAAGCCGGTGGGCAGGGACAGGGCGGGGAGGCCGGTGATGTTGGCGGGGGCGGACAGGCGCACGTAGGCGTCGGAGACGGTTTCCACGGTTCCGTCCGCCCACTGGAAGACCTCCTGGCCGGCCCGGGCCGCGGTGGCCGGGACGGTGGGGGCGGCGATGACGTCGACCTCCTGAAAGAGGCGTTTCCACTCCTCGCGCATGAGAGTGCGGGCGCGCTGGGCCCGCAGATAGTCAGTGGCGGGGACGAGGGCGCCCGCCTCGAGCAGGACTCGCACGTCCGGGCCGTACAGGTCGGGAGTGGTGTGCAGGTGCTGCTCGTGGTAGGCGGTCGCCTCCGGGACCATGAGCCCCCACTGGGTGGCCTGGATGTACTCGGCCATCGGTATCTCCACATCCACCAGGCGGGCGCCGAGGTCGGCCAGGCTTGCCAGGGCCTTGCGCACGGCGGCTTCCACCTGGGGGTCCACGCGGTCGAAGTAGTAGGTGACGGGGACGCCGACGCGCAGGCCGTCCAGGCCCGCTCCGGGGCGGGAGACGTACGCCTCATAGGGGTGGTGGTCGAGGCTGGCGGGGTCGCCGGGGTGGTGCCCGACGAGGGCGTCCAGCACCAGGCCGGCGTCCTGGACGGTCCGCGTGACGGGGCCGACATGATCCAGGGACCAGGACAGCGAGGCGACCCCGTGGCGGGGCACCAGGCCGTACGTGGGCTTGAGCCCGACCACGCCCGTCAGCGCGGAGGGGACCCGGATGGAGCCGCCGGTGTCGGTCCCCACGGAGAAAGTCGCCGCAGCCGCCGCCACCGCGGCGGCCGAGCCGCCACTGGAGCCGCCGGGCACGTGGCCCAGGTGCCAGGGATTACGGGTCTGGGGGGTGGTCAGGCCGTACGCGAACTCATGGGTGTGGACCTTGCCCACCAGGACGGCGCCGGCATCCTTCAGCCGGGCGGCCACCACGCTGTCCCCGGCGGGTACGCGGTGGGAACGGACGGCGGAGCTGGACGTGGTGGCCACGCCCGCAGTGTCGATGAGGTCCTTCAGCGCCATGGGGATGCCGTGCAGCGGACCACGGCGGCGGCCCGCGGCGATCTCCCGCTCGGCCTCGGCGGCCTGGGCGCGTGCCGCTTCCGCGGCCACGGTGACGTAGGCATTGAGGTACGGATCGACCGCGTCGATGCGGTCCAGGACCGAGTCGGTCAGTTCCACCGGCGACAGGCTCCTGTCGGCGATGGCGGCGGACGCCCGGGTGAGGGACAGCTCGTTGGGGATCATCAGGCTCACCGGTCCTGGACGCGGTAAGCGGTGGCCGGTGGGACCTCCGCGAAATCGAGCTCCCGCAGGCGGCTGATGACGGTGAGGATGTGGTGGGCCGTCGCGGCCACCACAGCATGCCGATCGCTGTCCAGCGACAGTCCCGCGCGTAGCGCCGACTCCGCAGCCTCCTCCGGCGACAACTGAGGAACAGACATGGTCACGATCCTTTCCGGGCGGCAGCGCAACCGCGCTCGCTCGTGTCTGCGGGAGGCCGGACGCCACCCAAGAGGCTAAATATTTGCGTTAGCGCCACGGTAGACCACGACAAGCGCTATCGCAAACATTGAGCTTTAAGCGTCCCCGGAGGCAGTTCGCAGGCGCCTAAACGCTCACCTTTTGTGTTAAGCGGCGATCAAGGTTACGGTTAACGCAATATCTGAGCGTTAACGACGTCGGCGGCTCCAGCGCGCGACGGGAACGGTTCGGCGCTCATCCACTCCCCCACCGCACACGCGCCCGCCCCACGGAAAGGGACTCATATGATCTCCCGGAACACCGCCTCATCGCCCCTGCCACAGAACCCGGCTCCGGCCTGGGCCGTGGGGGACATCGTCGTCCGCCGCATCGACGAGGTGGCGCTGCCGCCGCAGACCGGCCCCTGGCTCCTGCCCGGCGCAACACCCGCGGTGGTCGCCGAGTCCCCCTGGCTGCAGCCCGACTTCGCCGACGCCGACCGGGTCCTTCGCCTGGCCAGCCACACCTTCGCCCTGGAGGCGGGCGGGCTGCGGATTCTGGTGGACACGGGCATCGGCAACGGCAAGGACCGCGCCAACCCCGCCTGGCACCAGCTGCGTACCGACTACCTGGACCGCCTGGAGCAGGCCGGCTTCTCCCCCGAGACGATCGACCTCGTCATCCTCACTCACCTGCACACCGACCATGTCGGCTGGAACACCCGTGCCCACGAGGGCACTTGGGTGCCCACCTTTCCCAACGCGCGCTACCTCGCCGACCGCACCGAATGGGCCTACTGGGCGGCCGTGGACATGGAAGAGGCCCGTCGGCAGATGTTCCGCGACTCCATTCACCCGATCAATGCCCACGGCCTGCTCGACCTGGTCGACGTCCCCGGCGACGGCCTGCGGATCGCGCCCGGCATCACCCTCGTTCCCACCCCCGGACACACCCCCGGCCAGGTCGCCGTCCAGCTGAGCAGTCGGGGCAGCACCGCCCTGATCACCGGCGACTGCATCCACCACCCCGTCCAGCTCGCCGAGCCCGCCATCCACAGCCACGTCGACATCGACCCCGCCCAGGCCGAGGCGACCCGCCGCGGCCTGCTCGCCGCCCTCGCCGACACCGACACCCTCCTGCTCGGCAGCCACTTCCCTCCGCCCACCGCGGGCTTCGTACGCAGCCACCGCACCACCTTCCGCCTCGACCCCGTCCCTGCCCGGCTCGCATAGCTGCCGGCACCCCCGGAGGCCTGCCGGTCCCCCGCTGCCACCAGTACTCGGCCGATGTGCCGAGCCCGGAAGTGGATCATCAGCATGACCGAGTTCTCCAGGCGTTCTCCAGGCCGAGGAGAACGCGTCCGCAGTCCTCCGCGGTGATGACGGGGCTGAACTGTGGGTGCCGCGTTTTCCGACCACAATGTCGGCCGGAAACGCTGAAGCGGGTTGCCTGGGGCGAATCCGCATGCGCCATGCAGGTCAAGGAGCTTCGTCACACGTGGCCGTCGAGAAGCGGCAGAGGCCCTTGTCGATCGTGATCACGGCCGGGCAGTGACTCCAGCAGTTGAAGCCCCGCCTGGGTGCATCCGGGTTCCGCGGCGGGCCGAGCCGGCGTTCACGCTCCGACGGGGCTCAGCGGCATGGAGCTGCTGTTCGTATGCGAGGGGTCCTGCCGCTTCGGCGCGGGGCAGTTGCAGGACACCGGCCGCGGTGCGTCATGTCGGTGTCAGTCCTCAGGCCACCTCGGCAGGTGCCGTCGCAGCCTGCATCGCCACTCCGTCGACGTAGGAGTGCTTCTCCTTCACGGCCCCGTTCTCGACCAGGACGAAGTCCGCCAAGTCGACGTCGACCGCTGCGCCGGTCGCGGACGTCCCGGTCAGCTTCCACTGGACGACCCAGAAGTCCTCCCCGACGCGCAGGGAGACCAGTTCGAAGGTCAGGTCGGGGACAAGCGCGAACGTCCCTGCTGCCGCCTCGCGGACGGCCGCTCGTCCCTGCGTGGGGCCCTGGCCCGAGTGCAGATGGAACACGGAGTCGACTGTGTGGAGTTCGGCGATGCGATCAGGGTCGCGGGCCTCCCAGCAAGCGTGGTAGCGCTCGAACAGGTCGCGCGTGTCAGCGGACATCCTCTGTCTCTCCTCCATGGACGGGCAGGCAGTCCGTATGCAATCTCCCGATCACTCCTCCGTCAAGAGGTTCCATGACGTGGAGCCAGTCAGAACGAGTCGTCAACTACTCGGCCGTGAACGACCGAGCTTGTTGACTGCGAGACCCTGGCCTTGGCGACGAACGTCCCCTTTCCGTGGAGCGCCCGCCGGTCATACGCCCCGGCCCGTCTCCTCGGTGAACCACCGAATCAGGTCGGCGCGCGATGTCATACCCAGTCTCGCGAAGATGCGGCGCAGGTGGTAGTCGATGGTGCGCGGGCTCAGGCAGAGCCGGGCGGCCACCTGCTTGTTGGTGGCACCTGCTGCCACCAGGGAGACGATCTGATGTTGACGTGCGGTCAGCGTCTGTGCGATATCGCTCAGTGCAGGGACGTCCCCGTAAGCGGCGCCCCGGTCGTCGCCGCCGGCGCGCAGTTCGGCCCGGGCCCGGTCCAGCCACAGCGGTGCCCGGTGCCGGCGGAAGACCTCTGCCGCCTCCCGTAGCTGGACACGGGCGTCCGCACGCCGGCGCTCCCGGTTGAGGTACTCCCCGTAGAGCAGGGCTGTACGGGCGCGCTCGAGTTCACGGTCAGCGGTGGGGTGCAGGCGCAGCGCCTGGCGGAAGTGGGCTTCGGCGTCGTCGGCTTCCAGGAGCGCACGGCAGCGGGCCGCCAGGGCGACCGGCCATCCCCGGCCGATCGCCTCGGCCCAGCGGGTGAAGTGTGCCGCGGCCCGTTCCGCCCGGGGCCCCTCGCCCGCCCTGACGGCCGCCTCCACGTAGGTGGGAACGGCCTCGAGCGCGATTCCCGGGTGTCCCAGCCGTCTCCGGGCGAGCCGATGCAGCTTGGCGGCGGCCTCGGCCCATCTTCCGGAGGCGAGGTCGAGCTGGGCCAGGCCCCACAGGCCCAGAGCGGAGGCGAGACCGGTGCCGTGCGCCGCTGCTTCGTCGATGACACGGTCGGCGTACTGCTCGCAGGCCTCGGCGTCCCCGGCGAGACCTGCCGCGAGCATGAGCATGCCCATCAGGTTGCGGGCACAGGTCAGTTGGCCGCACTCGCGGGCGAGCCGCAACGCTTCAGTGGCGGTGAGCGTCGCGCTGGCCGGTCCGCTCAGCCAGCATTCCGCGTACGCGAGGTACTGCATGGCGTGCGCCATCGTGGGAGCGTCACCCGCCGCGCGCGCCAGTGTCACCGCGCGCGACGCCAGCGCACGGGCGCGGTTGTCGTCGGCGGCGTACAGCGCGCCGTGGGCGGCCCAGGCCAACAGCGGCGGATCGCTCACGCGCGTGGCTGCGTCAAGTCGCCCGCGCAGGCGGGTCACCGCGGAGGGCAGCCGTCCCTGGTAGGAGTCGGCGACCCCGAGGAGAAGATCGGCGGCGAACCGCACGTCGCCCTGGTCCGGATCCGGTGCGCCGTCGAGCAGCGCGACCGCACGCCGGCCGGCCTGCACCGGCAAGGTGGCATCCCCCGCGTACAGGCCCGCCTCCCCCGCAGCGAGCAGTGCCTTGACCGCGAGTGCGGGGTTGTCCGCGGCGAGAACGTCGGCGGCGGCCATGAGCGTCTCGCAGGCATCGTTCGCCGCGGAATGGTCCAGGCCGATCACACCCCGCAGGTATGCCATGTGGCCGCGCAGGGACGGCTGTTCCGCATCGACCAGAGTGGCGGCGCACTCCAGATGCCTGGCGGCGCGCCGCAGCCGTCCGGCCTGTCTGGCGCAGTCGGCGGCGGTGACCAGGCGACGGCCCCGACGCTCGTCCTCGCGGGTCAGCTGGGCCGAGCGTTCCATCAGCGCCGCGGCGTGGGCCTGCTCGCCGTGCCGCCGAGCCTCGGTGGCCTGACGTTCCAGCTCGTCGGCCAATCCGACGTCCGTTCCCGGCAACAGGGCCGCCTCATGCCAGCAGCGGCGATCGTCGCCGATGTCGGCGAACGCGCCGGCCAGCAGCTCGTGCGCCCAGTGCCGGTCCGCCAGGCTCACGCCGTGATAGATCGCCCGGCCCAGATCGGCATGAGACAGGAGCACAGCCGTCGCCGAGACCGTGACCAGGCCCGCATCCTGGGCCGGTTTCAGGGCCGCGGGGTCGATTTCCGCCCGCCCGGCCATGCGCAGCAGGGCCAAGGGGTCCAGGCGCGGTTCGGCGGCCAGCAGCAACAGCAGCCGTCGGCAGTCGCGGGGAAGCCGTCGGAACCGCGTGAGCCGGATATGCGCGAGCCCGGGCACAAGCGGTATTGGTTCAGGCAGTTGGGAGGGCTGACTCAGCTGCGCCGGGGTCAGTGTCCGTAGCAGTTCCAGTAGCACCAGCGGGTTGCCCGCGGCTGTGTGGAGGAGCACTTCGCGTACGGCAGGTGCCACGGGCGAGGGCTGGTACTCCGCGATCAGCCGCAGGCAATCGGTGTCGCTCATGCCTGCCAGGTGCAGTACCGGCACCCCTGGCATGAACGCGGTCGCCTCGCCGTCCGTCGCGGCCAGGACCACTACCCGCTCGGTGCTGACCCGCCGGGCCACGAACCCGAGGGCGCACCGGGACGGGGTGTCGACCCACTGCAGGTCATCGACGCTGATCAGCACGGGACGTCTGCCGCCCACCCTCGCCAGCAGCCTCAGCACCGCGTCCGCGACCTGTAATTGCTGCCGGGGCGGGGGGACGCCCCCGAGCAGCAACGGCTCCAAAGCTTCCCAGGAGGGCGGCGGGAGCCGGCGGAGGCCGGGAGCCAGTTGCCGGACCAGCCGCTGCAGGGAGCCGTAGGGCAGGGACTCCTCCGCCCCCACGCCATCGGCGCAGATGTGGTGGAAGCCGTGCGCCAGGCGTGAAGCGTGGTGCATCAGCGCCGTCTTGCCGATCCCCGGGTGTCCGGTCAGCAGCAGGGAGCCGCCGCGTCCACCGCGGCAGGCCTCGATGAGACGGGCAAGCCGACGGGATTCCGTCTGCCTGCCGATGAGGGACTGCTCACTGCCGTGTGTCACGAAGCGCGCCTTCCAACTCGCCGCCCCCGGAAGAATAATGATTATTCTTCGACGGGTGCGCAACCGGTCGGGCGTGTGTCATCTCCATTTGCGGGCCGGCGGCCACGTGGGCCCGCTCTGATCCGATCTGATCCGACCCGGCTACGCTGGGGCCGTGGCAGAGCCCGATTCCCTCTCACGGCAGTCCAGCGCCCTGATCCGCGACCGGCTGATCGAAGCGGCGGTTCAGGAATTCGGTGAGCGGGGCTACGACCGCGCGCGGGTGCACGACATCGCGCGCCGGGCCGGGCTCTCGACCGGGGCCATCTACGGTAACTTCCGCAACAAGGCCGAGTTGCTCGCCGAGGCGGTCGACTACGGCCTGGCAGCCGCGTCCCGCAAGCTCGGTGAGGAACTCAACCGCGGTGCTGCCGCGGCCGATGTGCTCGAAATGATCACAGCGCACCTCTCCGATCCCCGTCGGCGTATGTGGGCGCCCCTGATGAGCGAAGCACTCGCCGCCGGCCGGCGGGACGGCGCGGTCGCCGGAAGAGTCCATGCCGCCCTGCACAGGGCGGAGAGCCACCTCACGGATCTGGTCGCCGTCGCCCAGCGGGAGGGCTCACTCACCGCCGAGATCGACGCCGCGGCCCTGGCCCGGCTGGTCCTGTGTGTGTCCATAGGCGGTGACGTTCTCGCCGCCTTGAAGGTGAAGAGCCCGGACCCACAGGCATGGACATCCTCGATGCACCGCCTGTTCGCAGGACTGACCACCCCGGGGCCCGGACCTACCGGCTGATCCGGCCGCCCCGGCCACTGCGTTCAGAACCGCATCCTCCAGGCGTGCGGGTGACCTGACGCGGCAGCCGCGCCCGAGGCCGCAGCGGCCTCC
Source organism: Streptomyces sp. 8N706 (assembly GCF_052245415.1). Taxonomy (NCBI): domain Bacteria; kingdom Bacillati; phylum Actinomycetota; class Actinomycetes; order Kitasatosporales; family Streptomycetaceae; genus Streptomyces; species Streptomyces sp. 8N706. Next base: position 172,940 of record NZ_JBQQBW010000002.1, read on the forward strand.
GATCAGGTCGGCGATGAGCTCCACGGGCGGGCACCGCCCACCAATCGGTGAAGTCGCCGGTGTCGAGCCGGTCAAGCCGACATACGCCCCAGGGAACCCTGCAGGTCAACAACGAAACAGCGCGTTCTCCGTCTCGCTCCCCTTTCAACACCCGTTGACATGAAAAACGGCACACGCCACTCTGTGGGAACTCACTCAGGCCACGTCAGTGAACGGACACGCAATCGGCACAGGCCTATCGGCCGCACCGCCGATATGGACAACCTGCACCTGCGCGGAATGCGGCGACCGGAGAACCAGAAAACACGGCGGACGCCGTCCAGCCATGAGACTCCGGAATGCCCACCGGATTCCGCATTCCGTTGGATGAAGTCCGGGTCCGCCGGGCTGCGCCGGAACGATCCGCACTGCCCGGGCCTGACATTCTTTCCCCGAGGAGGAAAACGTGTCTCTGCGAAGGATTCCGTTCCTCACGATCGCCATCGCCACGGCGTTATCGGTCGGCGCACTACCGGCCGCAGGCGCTGTCACCCGGGCTTCCGTACCTGGTCAGGAGGGAGAACCTGCCAAGCGACAGGCCGCTCAGCAGGTGGCACCCGCCACCGGGACCACGACCGTACGGTACGGGCCGTACACCATCCCCGCCGCCACACAGAACGACCACGGGACGACCCACAACCGCATCAAGTTCAACATCCAGAAGCCGTGCGACAACTGCTTCATCACGGGCTTCAAGCCCAATCTCGTCTACGCGGACGGTTCGAACGCAAACGTCAACACGGGCCCGATGCTGCACCACGTGGTACTGGGTACCCACCGGCGATCCGACGTCGTATGCAAAGGCCCTCAGCGCATCTTCGCCTCCGGCAACGAGCGGGTCAAAAGCGTTCTACCGTCCGGGTACGGCTTCAAAGTCGGCAAAGAGCGCTGGAACATGATCTACGACCTCATGAACCATGCGCACCAGGAAAAGACGGTCTACATTTCCATCACCTTCACCCATGAAGCCGCCGACGGGTCCCGGCTCAAGCCGGTCACGCCGATCTGGATGGACGCCGGAGGCTGCCTCGGCAGCGTCTACGACGCTCCGGAGGGCACCAGCGAAAAGACCCGGCGGTGGCGTTCCACCGTCTCCGGCGACCTGGTGCACATGCGCGGACACCTCCACCACGCCGGCCGCTCCGTGCGGACGAAGAACCTCACGACCGGCGAGACGCTGTGCAGCATTCAGGCGGAGGAGGGCGGCAGCCCGGAGTTCATCGATCCCCACGGACACACCGAGATCTCGGACATGCCGCCCTGCAGCGGCGAGCCGCTGGGCACGATCAACCGGGGCGATGTCCTGGAGATCACCAGCAGGTATGAGATCAACGGCCACTCGCACGACAACGTGATGGGCATCATGGTCGGCTGGGTTGCCGAGCACTGATCCCAGCGGACCGAGCCGTGGGGCGGGATGGCCGCCCGCCCCACCGACCCCATCCCCACGAGGTGAACTCATGAATCCCGACCGGTTCCACGGGCCGGTGCTCTCACTGTTCCGTATGGTGACGGGCTCCCTGTTCCTGTTCCACGGAATGTCCTCGATGTTCGGCCTGTTCGGCGGCGCCCGCGGTACGGGGCACGCCGTCGAGTTCGGCACCTGGCCGAGCTGGTGGGCCGCGCTCATCCAGGTGACCTGCGGCGGACTGGTCCTCGTAGGGCTGTTCACCCGCACCAGCGCCACGATCGCATCCGGGTCCATGGCCTACGCCTACTTCGTGGTCCATCAACCCGTCGCCCTGCTGCCGCTGAACAACGGCGGCGAGCCGTCAGCGATGTACTGCTGGGCGTTCCTGCTCATCGCCGTACTGGGGCCGGGCAGTCTCGCCCTCGATGCGGCGATCCGCCGCTCCCGCGGCCACCACGGCCGAGCCCACACCGCTGTCAGGTCCGGGGCGAACTCCGCCGGCTGACCGCGGCAGCGGAACCGCGACCGTCGGACC